>JAKORR010000765.1 GCA_029777735.1 Armatimonadota bacterium
AATGTGAGGGGTCACCGTAGAACTTCATCAGGCGCGCAAGGGCCTCGAACTCGTAGCTGCTGCCCGGGAAGTTGATGAGCAACTCCTGCATCGCATAGGCCTCGTCGGGCGTCGTTTTCTCGCTCCTCTCGCCGTAGTCTACGAAGGTCCGCGAGATCTGGTAGACAGCATCGTCACGCAGAGGGCTGCCCACGAAGTTGTTGGCAAGCAGGGCGAAGGCGCCAACCGCGTCCTCAACGCTGCGATACTGCCCCACCGTTGGCCGCGCATTGAAGGCGCCCGTCGCGTCCTGCCACTGCGGCTGGAGCCTCAACAGGTCCTCCGGCCCCTTGGCCTTATTCACTTCCTGCAATAGTATGTCCATCTGCTGGTAGCATAGGCCGATATGGTACATCGCGTCGTCGTGGTAGTCGCTACCGGGGTAGCGCGTTAGGAAGTCCTGATAGGCGCCGATTGCCTCGGCGAAACGGCGGTAATTCTCGAGGTGATTGGCGTACTCCCAAGCCTCTTGGGCCTCTTTGCCCGGGTCCCAAGCCTCTGGATCATAGGGCGCAATGGCCATATTCTCGCCCCGCCGCCTTAAGGTTTGGAGAAGGGTATTGGCCTCGCGCATAGCTCGGTTCGTGAGCGAGCTGCCCGGCAGGTCTTCGATGAGCGACACGTAGGCCTCCAGGGCTCTGCGCAGTTCACCCTTGTGCCGTAGGGCCTCGGCGATGCGGAACTGGCAGTCGTCCAGGCAGTCGCACATCGGATAGCGCGCCATGATTTCTTCACTGACTTCAATGGCGGCCTCGTAGTTTTGGACCTCAAGGAACCGACTCGCCATCTTGCACAGCGCCTGGGGCGCGAAGTCGCTCGCCGGGTAGCGCTGCGACAGCTCCTTAAAGGCCGCGAAGGCCCCCTCGGGATCGTCCAGCGCCTGCCGCTCCATCGCCAGTGCAAAAAGGGCGTCGTCGGCGTAAGTGCTATCTGGCCACCTATCGATAAGGTCTTCTAGGACCTCAATGGCAGCCACGTGATCCTTGTCCTGGCGGTAGTACTCGGCCAAGTGCCAGGCAGCGTCGTCCGCCAGGTCACTGTCGGGGTACTCGTCAAGGAGCTGGATCATGCTCTCAAGGCCGTGGCGGAAGTTCTTGCGTACCTGATCGAGACGCACGTTGTGCATCAGGGTGTCGTCCGAGAAGCTTGAGAGTGGATAGCGGTGGAGAAAGGCGGCGTTGGCGTCGAGGGCCTTGAGAATCTCCTTCTCCTGGTCGGGCCTGCAACAGGTGTAGGTAGCCCTGGCAGCGTCGTCGTGCTGGTTATAGATGGTCAGTCGAGAGGGAAGAAGGGCCACGTCCTCGAAGGAGAACTTGAGTGTCGGGGCGATCTGGAAGGGAGTGTCCTGGGCAGCCGCAACAGCACATATAGTTAGAACAACACAACTTCCCAGGATGGGCCGCAGCACCCTGATCGCCTCCTCGCTGCCATCTTGTTTGGGTTTATTTTCCAGCAATGTTAGCATGGTCGGCGTTCCTTCACAAGGCTTCTTCGTAGTGAAGACCTGCAGGGGTATGCCATCCGGGAAGACCATCCGCGGGCCGGCCATAGCCTGCCGGCGCGAGTGTACAGTTTCCGCAGGATAGACTTGGCCAGAGGGCCGAGGCAGCTGGTGGCTGTTGCTGCCCGGCAGGAACAGGTGCACGCAGGTGGCTGGTTTTCCCATTGAAGTAGGCCGATATTCTGCTCCGGAGCCCAGCTGGACGTCGGTTGCCCTGTGATTATTC
>JAKORR010000071.1 GCA_029777735.1 Armatimonadota bacterium
ACGCAGACCTGCAACGCAGACCCACCACCCACCCCACGCCAGGCGCCCCAGGGCCTGGCAGCGGGAACAAGGCCGTGTAGTGGCAAAATGACCCCCCACATCCTTGATTCCCAAGCCCTCACGCTCACCAACTGTCGAAGTCGGGCTAGGCGATCAACTGCCATCCTGGCTGTCTCGGAATGCACCCGGCGGGACCTGGTGGAACTGCTTCACGTGCCTGCCGAGAAGGTCTTCGTGACGCCCTTGGGCGTGGACGCACGGTTCCGACCCGTGCCCGGGGCCGCAGAGGTCGTGGCAGAACGCTTCTCCCTGAAGCAACCCTACATCCTGGCCTGCGTCGGGTCAGGCCACCCGCGGAAGAACTTGCGGGGCACCGTGGAGGCCTTCGCCGCTCTTGGACGCGCAGACCTGAGCCTGGCGATAATTGGTACGGCCAAGCGTGATCCAGGCGCGCTCGCGGCCATCGAGACGTCGCCAGCCCGCCATCGTATCCGACTGCTGGGCTACGTCGCCGAAGATGACTTGCCGCTGCTGTACTCGGCCGCGACGGTCTTTTGCTTCCCGTCGTTCTACGAAGGCTTTGGGCTGCCGGTGCTGGAGGCCATGGCCTGCGGCACACCGGTCATCTGCGGTGACACGTCCTCGCTGGCCGAAGTTGCAGGGGACGCGGCCCTGCTAGTGGCCCCCCAGGACTCGCGTGCTCTGGCGGAGGCGCTGGCGGCCGTGGTGGAGGACTCGGGACTGCGCGCCGGTCTCTCGGCCGTGGGATTCGAGCGCGTCCGAGAGTTCACCTGGGAACGCACGGCACGGGCTACCATCGAGGCTTATTGGGCCGCGGCGAAGCAGAGCGTAGCAAGGCGCGACATCTCTACTCACCCCTGACCGCCCCACGATCCAAAGCGCCGCCCAGGTCTCCCCAAGCCCAGGTCTCCCCAGCAGGGGGACAGGACCTCAGCCGCGGCTCGGACCCCGGCGCGTCACGTGCTTCTGTCACCCAGGTACGCCTGCCCGAACCGGTGTGCATGATCGAAGAGGGCGTCAATGTTCTCCGGCGGCGTCTCAGGCAACACGGAACTTGTCGACGACAGCACAAAGCCTCTCCCCCGACCCGCCAGCGTGAAGGACCTCTCGACGGCCGCCCGCACGTCGTCCGGCGTGCCATGAGGCAGGGTCGACGTCACCGACACGCAGCCGATAATGATCAGCGGCCGCCCGCGACGGTCCTTCAGCTTCACCATTTGCGCATAGTCCACGCCGTGCTCTTCCTCGAACCCCTGCAGGCCAGTCACACCTAGGTCCAGCAGGTCGTAGAGGATCGGCATGATGTTGCCATCGCAGTGCCAGATGATCTCGACGCCCTCCTCCACCAGGGGTTCGAGGCACCACTTCAGCTCCGGGAAGTAGATTTCGCGCAGCATCCTGGGCGACATCAGCGGCCCGTTAGCGCCACAGATGTCCTGGCCCGAGTAGGTGAAGGGCGGCAGGCCATGTTTCTCGCAGGCTAACACAATCGCCTGGTTCTCCAGTCGCCCGAGCAGCGCCGTGTGATGGTAGTAGCGCCGCAGGGCCTCGGGATACAGCGCAGCGGCCGCGAGGTAGTTCTCATACCCCCAGCGCGTGTAGCCGCCCATGAAGTCGGACTGCCCGAAGTGTCCGATGACCAGGGCATCAGCGCCCAGCAGCTTCTGGTGTCCCCTGATCTCGGTGGCATAGGCTTCGGCTGCGGCCTCCACATTGAAGTTGCGTTTCACCTGTGCATCGTCGGGAAGCTGCTCGATGGCGTGCAGGACGTCCTCGGGGGTATGGAAGCCCACCGCCTCATGCTCATGGGGCGTGTGCATGATCTTGCCCTGCTCCAGTCGGCGGTGGGACTCGCCAGGAAAGTACCACTGGATGATGAGGTTGGCGCCCACGCGGCGCACAAAGTCCACGAAGACGCCCTGGGGATCGGCCCAGTAGCTGCGCCCCGTGACACG
>JAKORR010000766.1 GCA_029777735.1 Armatimonadota bacterium
CCGCCAGACGACCCAGCGACTGTGCGGATTCTCCACAACCACGTAGTCATCGCCCATCTCCCTGGCACTGGTCTTCTCTGGGCGCTCAGGAGGGAGGGGAGGCAACTTGGGCCACAGCGCCGGTGTCGGTACCGTGATTGTTTCCACTGGGTTGTCGCCTAGGTAGACCGAGGCGGACAGTTCGTCGCCCACCTGCCCTACTTCAAAGTCCAAAGCTGCGGTCTCATCAGGACCGAGCCGCTCAATAGCTCGAGCGATACCGTTGCACTCAACCCGTACCCGGTGGTCCGGGACGATCGCACCAAGACCCTTGTTGGTTACGGCCACGCGGACGCGCAGCAGCTCGCCAGCGAAGGTCACGGCCTGGGAGGGTCCAAGCCGCACTAAGGATAGCAAGGGAGTCAGGCTGCCGCCCCAGGCCTGCGCGACACGGATGCCTTCGGCTCGCCACCGCCACTGCACACAGGCCGGGTACTTAGAGAAATCAAAGCGCACAAAGGCCAACTCCGTCGGCTCGGCCACCTCAACGGCAGCAACGGCGCCCTGTACTACCTCTCCGGTTTCCGCGAGGCCCTCTACAGCTATACGACCTGTTCCGCCGGCAAGGCGGGCGACCACAACGCCATTGACCCCGTTCACCGCAACACGTTCGCCCAGAGGCTTGTCCTCTAAGCTAACAAGCAGCGGCTCGCCGAACATGGCCCAGTCGTAGTTGGAGTTGCCCTCGGGCCCCGAGTCCGTCGCCAGAACAACGGTCGGCTGAAAAACGCCTCCCTCGGCAGGGCCGCGGTATACTTCGGCCGCGAGAGGTACCCACTTGCTCGCCTGAACATGCGCCGTCGCCACGTCCTTGCCATCAATCGTCACGTAGAACCGGGCGCCGTCCGCCGGATGCTCCTTCTCGTCCCACTGGAAGCCATCAGCGATTCCCGCGTAGCCAAGGAAGAACACACGCCGTCCAGGCACCACCAGAGAGAGACGCGGGAAGGTCAGCACAGCCCGCTTACTGTCCTGCGGGTGAAGGAAGATCGCAGACATCGCCACGCCACCGGCCTTACCGGGCCTGCGGACGGCCGCGGACATCGAGTTCTCGACCGTGGCGTTCTCGAACTCGTCCACTCCCTGCCAAACTACCTCGGCCGAGCGCTCCTCGCCTGCCGTCGCTGTGCCTGCAATGACGAGACCCGTCAACGATAGTATAAAAACCAGATGCCAGTTCACTTGTCATCACTCCACGGGGATCATTGGAGGAAGCCACCTTTATTCAAGTAAGAACTTCTCCGTCATCCAAATGTTCTCCTGCTACTCGCGGCCCGGAAAGCGAGAACCGCGCGGTGGAGGATGCCGCGCGGTCCTGCAACTGCTTCAAGGACGGCCCGACCGGACCGTCGTGGACTACCTTCAAGTGCGGCAATCGTCCTGCGTCTTGAGATACCGGTCGCGAATGATCTTGGACAAATACTCAGAACGCACGCCCCACCAACTCTGGGGTGAGGTCTGCGCCGCCCTGTCCATAGCTGCCACCGCCTGCCCCCACTTCTGCAGCCCCGCCTGAGCCATGCCCAACTCATAGCTTGCCTCGGCCAGCCTCTCGCTGCCCGGATTGGCCCGTAGCCACTGTTCCAGGGCCGAGACGAGGGCCGGGCCTCGCCTGCTGATGAGGACCCAGTCAAGATCGAGACCGGGCGACTGCAGTCCAGCGCTCCGGGCCTTGCTCAAATACTCGCGAGCTTTGACAACATCGCCCAGCTGTCTCCACAGGTAGCCCAACTCAGCGTAGATCTCGGGCGTACCTTCCTGACTCTCAAGTCTCTCCTCAAGCTCGGCTGCGTGGTTAGCCATACCCTTGAGCTCAACCGCTTTGCGCATGTCGGCGGCAAAGAGCTGCGGCGGCTCGTACCCGGGCACCCGCAAGAGCTCCCGGCCGTCGGCGGTCAGGAAAACCACAGTGGGATAGCCGCGTACGTTGAACTTGCTGCGCACCTCGGGGCTCTTCTCAGCGTCGACCTTCACGCTCACGAAATGCTCGTCAGCAATCTGCTGAACGTCCCTGTTGGTGTAGACGGTCTTGTCAAGCTCCTTACACCAGCCGCACCAGTCGGTGTAGAAGTCCACCATCACCAGCTTGTCCTTCTCGATCGCCAACTGCTGGGCCTTGTCAAGGTTGGGCGCCCAATCGATCTCGGCGGCAACGGCGAAGGCCCCAGCAGCTGCGATAAGACACAGCATGACAGAGAGCACGAGTACCCGTGTCAAATCGACCCCTCCTGTAATGTTGTTACAATATTAAGTATACCCCACTCCGACCTCGCTGCCTTCCTACTTTCCTTGTCTTCCCTCCCGAAGCTCCTTAAGTGCACGATTCACCTTGCGCACCGCGTCGTCTAAACCCTGCTTCACGGGCTTTTGGCCAGTCCAGATAAGATCTAGCTCCTCCTGCAAAAGGTCCTGGATCTTCTCCCACTGGGGAATGTTTGGCGGCGCCTGAGCATAGGTTAAGGCGTCCACGAAAACGCGCCGGTTGTACCCGACCTCGGCCCGGACGTAGGCCCCGTTTAGCACCGACACCCGCGACGGCATTTTCTCCTGCTTCTCGGCCATGAACTCCTGGCTTTTCTGGCTCACTAGGAACTTGAGCAGTTCCCAGGCCTCCTGAGGGTGCTTGCTGCCGGCCATTAAGGCATAGTTCTCTGTCCCGAGCATGGTGGCCCGCTGCTTCTTCTGCGGCAAGTGCCAGACATCCCAAGCGAACTTGGCCCGTTCCCTGACGGCTCCCACGTCCCACGGCCCCGAGAGATATGTTGCCGCGCGGCCTTGGGTGAACAGATCCAAGCCCTCGTTCTTCTCGCCCGGAGTAGGTGGCGGCGTGACCTTGTACTTCAGCCGTAGGTCAACCAGGAACTGCAGGGCCTCCACCGCAGCGGGAGTGTTCAGAGTCAGTACCCCTTTCTCAACGTCCAGCAGGGATGCTTTGTTCTGCCACAGCCACGGATAGAGCCGCGCCTGCCAGAAGTCGATGTAGGCGCCCCACTGGTCGGTCTTGCCATCGCCGTCCTGATCCAAGGTCAGCTTGCGCACCGTGTCCAGGTACTGCGACCAGGTCCACTGGCCCTGTTTGCTCGGGTAGGGCACTCCAGCAGCATCGAAGAGGTCCTTGTTGTAGTAAAGGGCATAGATTGAGGTATAGCGCGGCAAGGAGTATAACTTGCCCTGCCAACGACACAAGTCCAGCAACCGCGGATGGAAGTCCTTGAGGTCGAAGCTCGAGTCCTCGGCCGTAACCTGCCCCAAGTTCGCCAAGGCACCGCTCTGCGCGAAACCCAAGTGGAAGCCACCGTGGATTGAGGCGATGTCTGGCGGTTGCCCGCCGGCCACCATTGTGTGCAGCTTGGCCATGGCCTCGTAGCTGCCTGGGACGTTAATAATACGAACGGCGAGGTTAGGGTGAACCGCCTCGAACTTGCGCACGAGTTCCTGGTTGGCGCCCAACTCATCCTCACGAGTCCAGGTGAATAGCGTGAGCTCGGTCTTCGCGGCGGCGTTGGCCGGACCGCCAACCTCTCCAGTGGGGCTCCGTCCCTGCCTCCGGCCACAACCCGTCGCAAGGGCTACCAGCAGGAGAATTGCAGCGACAGTCCCAGCAACAACGGTCATCGGCATGTGTGCGTGCCGCCTTTTCCTCACCGCGTTTCTGCGCTCAGCGGAAGCGTCTGCTGTCGCCTCTGAGACTGTATCCTTTGTCTTCATGTCAGGCATCGCCTCATCCTATCATCCTAGGTCTCCAAAATGATAAAGAGCCAGCACGCAAGCCACCACTGCAGCGGTCTCCGCGCGTAACACGCGCGGCCCAAGGCTCACAGGCACGGCACCGGCCTTCCTCAGCACGCCCTTCTCGTCGTCCGTCAGATCGCCTTCGGGTCCAAGAATGACGCCCGCCGCCTCAGCGCCCTCCAAAGCTCCGGTGACGCTTGCCCTGGCCTTGGCCTGGGGGTCCAGCAAAAGCCATCGGACCTCGCTGTCTCGACAGTGGTCCGCCAGCTCGGCGACAGTCACCGGAGCCGACACGCTCGGCGCCCTGAACCGGCCGCACTGACGAGCGGCCTCGGCCGCCAGTTGGGCCCATCGCTGCCTCTTAGCCTGCCACTGTTCCGCATCAGCGCGCACCACGCAGCGGGTAGCCAACAGCGGCACGATTCTGACCGCACCGACCTCTGTGACCTTCTGAAGCGCCCAGTCCATTGTCTTGGCCTTAAGCACGCCAAGGGCCACATGAACGGCATGCAACGGTTCGGTGCTGGCCTCCCTGGTGCCTACTAGTCGCGCCCGCACCACGCCATCTGTCACGCCGGTGATCTCCATTTCCAGCTCCCGCCCCTGAGGGGCGACAGCCACGAAGCAGTCGCCCGGCCGCAGACGGAGCACGTGCAATAGGTAATGGGCCCGTTCGTCATCTACAAGCAGGTGCTCGCGACGAGTCTCGTCATAGGTCAGCAGTATCCGTGGCCGAGTCATTTCTATCAACTCAAAACAGCAGGGCCCTCCCAGGTCCCCGGCGCGATTCCGATTCCTAATTCTAGACCAAAGTACCACGCGCTGCCAGAGGCGGCTTGGGGACGCCTCGCTCCCGCGCAGCCGGACAGGAATCGTGCTAACATCATCGCCGGTCGGAGCAGTATCACGACTTTTCTGGGAGGCACAGTGAACGATCATGTGGGGCTTCAACGGACTGGGCATGCATCTGGGCAACCTCTCGCGGCTGTCGAGCGCTCGTACAAGATCCATTAGCGCAGAGAACCCTACGGGCGAGAAGGGCAAGGGCGCCATGGCCGTGACGGGAACGGGGGCAGAGTGCGCCCGAGACCTCGGGCAGGGCTGGAAGGTGTCGCCGAGCATCGTGATTGAGCCCGGCGAGATACACGAGCTGGCCAACATCGAGGGGCCAGGCGCTCTGCAACACCTCTGGCTTACAGGCGATCTGTCGCGCAAGGGACGCACCAGCCGCTTCTACATCCTCCGCCTCTACTGGGACGACCAGGAGCAACCGTCGGTCGAGTGCCCCTGTGGCGACTTTTTCGCCTCGGGCTGGGGCCAATACGCCCAGATCAACTCGCTGCCCGTGGCGGTTAACCCCAATGGCGGGCACAACTGCTTTTGGGAAATGCCCTTCAGACGGCGGTGTCGGATGACCCTGGAAAACCGCCACCGCGAGCCGATGACGCTGTACTACCAGGTAGACTACACACTGACAGAAGTGCCCGACGACGCGGCGTACTTTCACGCGCAGTTCCGCCGCAGCAATCCGCTGCCTTACAAGCAGGTGCACACGATTCTCGACGGCGTGCGAGGTGTCGGGCAGTACGTCGGCACGGCCATGGCCTGGAACGTAAACAACACAGGCTGGTGGGGCGAGGGCGAGATCAAGTTCTACATCGATGGCGATACGGTCTTCCCCACGATCTGCGGCACCGGCACAGAGGACTATTTTGGCGGCGCCTATAACTGGGACGTGGGCGGCCAGTATGTCACCTATTCGACTCCCTTCATGGGTATGCACCAGGTGATACGGCCAGATGGAACTTACCAGTCCCAACAGCGCTTCGCCATGTATCGCTGGCACGTCATGGACCCGATTCGCTTTGAGAAGGACCTGCGCGTGACCATCCAGGCTCTTGGTTGGCGGGACGGCGGACGGTACCTGCCACTGCAGGACGACATCTCGTCGGTGGCCTTCTGGTACCAAACGCTGCCGACCGCGGCCTTCCCACAGCTTCCGGATGCAGATTATCTAGAGATCATCTGAGTAGCAGTGGTCCGAGGCCCGCGAAGAGGCGGGATTGGAAGCTAAGATCGTAGTTCCGCCGTCAGAACGCTTGAGAGGCACTGACCCAATCAGCTAAGCTTGCGGGGCCGGGAGACAAGGGCGGAGTGGCGCGAAAGGCGCGTGTGATATATTGTGTAATATTCTTACACATGTATAGAGCCGCCCTAGGAATGCTTAGAGTGTCCTGCCGTTGCAGGATGCTTTTTGTAGCGCTCTCGCCAGGGTGAGTACCGATGCAGCCGGACAAAGCCTGTGTTGATTTGCCAGTCGTGGCGGAGGAGGGTGCAAGTCTTCCCGAATACCAGAGCGAGGAGGCCGCGGGTATGGACCTGCGGGCCTTTCTCGACGCTCCTATAACGCTTCAGCCTGGTGAGCGTGTGCTGATTCCGACGGGACTGCGTGTAGCGATCCCGGTCGGGTACGAAGCTCAGGTGCGACCGCGCTCGGGCCTTGCAGTGCGGCAAGGGCTGACGGTCCTCAACACGCCGGGGACCGTTGACGCCGACTACCGGGGCGAGATCAGGGTGATTCTAGTCAACCTAGGGCAGAAACCGGTGACGATTGAGCCGGGTGATCGCATCGCACAGATGGTCCTGGCACCTGTGGTACGCGCACGCTTGAGGGTCGTGGAGCAGTTGCCCGATACGGCGCGCGGAGAAGGCGGCTTCGGCCACACAGGCAAGGAGTAGCCTGCACGTGGCCGCCAGGAGGAACAGGTTCATGTATCACATGTATCACAGGGGTCCCGTGGGCCCATTGGCCCTTCTAACGTTGGTGACAGCGTTGACTCTTCTGGCCGGGTGTCCACAGCACCCTCCCGGGACCGAGAGCAGCGAGATTGCTTCAGAGCCGCCCTCACAGGCCGCCCAGCTGTCTCAGCCAGAGCGGCCCTCTGACGCACCTACTGCCCCCGTGTCGGACCTGACGTCACTGGAGCTTGAGTTCGCTGACGGCACCAAGAAGACAGTGGAGGGATGGAAGGGCAAGGTCCTGGTTTTGGATTTCTGGGCAACCTTCTGCGAGCCGTGCACCAAGAAACTGCCCAAGCTGCAGAAACTACAGGCGGAGCTAGGAGAGGACAAGGTCGCCATCATCGCCGTCGCCTTGGACCCAGACGTGGGCACCGCCAAGGCTTGGGCCAAGGCCAACAAGATCACCCTGCCTGTGGCTCGCTTCACCGACGCCATCAAGAAGGCCTTCTTCCCCGGGCAGGAGACTATAGCGATTCCACAGGTCCGGGTCCTGAACGGCGAAGGCAAGTTGGCCAAGAGCTGGGGCCCTGAGGGCACCGTCGAAGAGTTGGCCGCGGAACTGAAGAAGATGACCTCGGGCTAGGAACTGTAGCTCCGTCGCTATTGCCTTTGTTGCCACATTGCGGAGAAGGAAGCAATGCGAGTAAAGAATTTGCGTCGGCTGATACAGCTCGTCTTCCTGGCACTCTTCGTGAGCTTGCTGATAGCTACCTGCTGGAAGCCGAGCGGAGAGGCGCCTGCGCCTCCACTATTGCTTCGCCTTGACCCCTTCTTGATGCTCATGGCGGCCCTGTCACCAGCCCATCGCTTTCTTCCCTACTTCCTGCCCGCACTGGTCCTCGTGGCCCTGACGGTGGCCCTGGGACGCTTCTTCTGTGGCTGGGTTTGCCCACTGGGCACCACGATAGACCTTTGCGACCGGCTGCTGTGGCGCCGCCGCTCCAAGGGCCGGGAGGGGGCCAACCGGCCAACGGTCAAGTACTACCTTTTGGCTGGATCGCTCGTCGCCGCGCTTTTTGGTACCCAGATTGGCTGGTTCTTTGACCCGATTCCGCTACTTACGCGCACGACCGCTACGGTCCTCTTTCCCATAGGCCAAGTGGTCTACAATTTTCTTGTTGTGGCTGGACGGCCGGTGCTGCGTCTCGCAGGCATACGTATCTACCCTTCGCCGGTGCACGAGTTTTCGCTGAGCTTGGGCATCATGGCTCTGTTCCTCACCGTAATAGGCTTGAGCTACTTCAGTCGCCGTTACTGGTGTCGGACGATTTGCCCCTTGGGTGCACTGCTCGCTCTAGTGGGACGCTGGGGCCTGTGGCGGCGCTGGGTCACCGGCTGCGTGCGCTGCACGCGCTGCGTAGGCGAGTGTAAGATGGGCGCGATAGCTAAGGAAGAACCCTCGCACACACGCGCGTCGGAGTGCATCCTGTGCTACGACTGCGTCACATGTCCCCGGCCCGGGATAGTGCACATTGGGTTGGCACGCCATACGGAAGGGCATCTGACGGCCACAGAAGCCACGCGGCGCCAGTTTCTAGCTGCGACGGGGCTGGGCCTCGCCTATGGAGCATCGGTGGCCACGGGCGTCAGTAGGCGCCCCCTGCGCGATGACCTCATCCGTCCGCCCGGGGCGGTTCGCCGCCGGCCGGGTGGCGCTCTGGAGCAGCTCAGCGAGGAGGAATTCCGCGCGGCTTGTGTGCGCTGTGGAAACTGCATGAAGGCTTGCGTCAC
>JAKORR010000767.1 GCA_029777735.1 Armatimonadota bacterium
CTCGCGAGCCCTGGCGAAGACTGGGAACAAAATCGCCGCCAGGATCGCGATGATCGCGATCACAACCAACAACTCGATCAGCGTAAATCCCTTTCTCATGCCGCTTCTGTCTCCTTGCCGGGCTGACCAGCATGATTTCTGCCCCTATCCCAAGTGCCGACTCACATTATCTGGATTTCCCTCACTTTTGTCCAGTACGATTAGGCTAGCGGATACGTGCCCCATGGCGGGTCACATGCCGAGCCATCGTCATCATCGAGAGCCCTCCTTGTTTGCCGCCAGACTGTTCGCATCCCCTTTGCCCGGCTCACACTCGGCGAGAAGGCACCAACCACCAGGCCCAACACAACATAGCTACGGATTATTTATAGATGAACGTTGCTCTCGTCTCCTCCTTCCTCGCACTTCCTTGGCCCGCAATACTCCCCTTTCATGTCCCCTCTCTGTCCTTATCCCCTGCCTATCTCCGTCGTTGCTCTAGGGCAAGGCGCCACGCCTAGTCTAGGGAGGGGCTGGAGAACAGATTCCCCTGCCTGGAGTGCTGGGGCAACGCCTCCGCCAGCGGCAAGAAGGCGCAAGGCGTCCTCCAGGCGCGTTCCGAGTTTTTGCGCACCAGGGCGGTGAGTGCTAAGCTCTGCGTCTGTCCAGGGCAGTGAGCACGGAGCTGCACCATACCCCGGGGGGTTGCGTCGCGGCGCGAGGGTGAGGTAGGGGAGAGATATGGAATAATCTGGAGTCTTAATGCAGAGATAGTGTTGTCTCTGTGTGAGAAAGCTTAAAGCTCTGCCAAGTGCAAGGGGAGATTCGTCACTTGGGTCTTGATTTGCTAGTCATGGGCAGTGTGATGGTTGAAATCACTCCTGCGACGGAGGGCCAATCCCTGGGAGAGGCTGAGGCGCTGGTGCCTCTGCCCTCGGGGGCGGCGACTAACTTCGCAGTTGCCGCGCAAAAGCTAGGAGTGCAAGTAGGCCTTATCAGCCGCGTGGGAGACGACGAATGGGGCCAGTGGCTTCATGCGCGGCTAGGTCGGCTCGGCATCAACATAGACCGCGTGTTGGCGGTCGAGCAGCAGTACTCCCCTGTGTCCTTCTGCTGGATGGACCGCCATGGGGCAAAGACCTTCTATTTTTACCGCTTCCCGGGTTACAGCGACCCGCTGGGAACGCTAACTGAGAATGCCATCGAGCCCGGCCTCTTCAGCTCCGTGCGTTGTTTCGACTTCACGGAAGCCGCGATTCGCCGTGAGCCGCTGCGGTCGGCGGCCTTCAAAGCCGCACGGCTAGCACGCGAGCAAGGTTGCCTGGTCATCTATGCGGTCAACTACCGCCCTGCACCGTGGGCCGGCCGCGAAGGGGAGATGCTCCAAGCGCAGCGTCAGGCATGCTCCCTCGCGGACGTGGTCGTGATGAACGAAACCGAAGCCACGATGCTTACCGGCTTCCGCGACCACCTCAGAGCCGCGGCAGAAGTCGCTAGCTACGGCCCGACAGTCGTCGCCGTCACCGGCGGGGATCAGGGCGCCTGGCTGTGGCACCGCGGGCAGACGGGACACGTGCCCGCCTTCGAGGTGCCAGTCCTGTACGACATCGGTGCTGGCGACGCCTTCCACGCAGGTCTGGCCGTTGCGCTGCTCAGGAACCACGAGGGCGCCGATGCCGTGCGCCTTGCCTCAGCCGTTGCAGCCCTCAAGATCAGCCGATCAGCGTCAACCGACTACCTTCCCACCTGGGAAGAGGCCTGCAAGCTGGCCGGACTCTCCTGAAACTACGCACGCCTCCTCTATTCTGTTGCGCTTGTCACCTTGGCCACAGGACCCCGCGCCTCGTGCTTACACTCGCGCGGGCCAAAGCAACGCGCCAGATGCTCCACATCCGGCGCCCTGGTCAGCAGCGACACCACGAATGTAACCAACGCGCTCAATGGCAGCGCAAGAGTGAGGCTGTCCATGAACACCCACGGGGGCCCCAGCAGTGTCGCCCTGCCAAAGAGGGCCTGGCAGACCCCCAGCGACGTCGCCTCTTTGTCATGTACCAACACGACCCAAAAGAGGGACACGACCATGCCGACCAACATGCCAGCAAGGGCCCCCTGCTTGGTGAGACGCCGCGTGAACAGGCAGCCGATAAGCATCGGCAGGAACATAGAGGCGAAGAGGCCGAAAAAGTATCCGCAGCCCATGGCAACTATGCCCGGCGGCATTATGGTGGCCAGCCAGACAGCCAAGACCAGTGCCGCAACAATGCCCGCCCGCGTCACAAGGATGGTGCGGGCCCCGGTGCTCTTGGGCAGAGCGCTTTCGTGGAAGTCGTGGCCCAGCGAGGTGCCGGCTACGTGTAACAGGGCACTCAAGGTGCTCATCGCCGCCGACAGCAGTGCCAGCATGAAAATGTAAACATACCACCTGGGCATGAACATCGAGAGGAACATGGGCATGATTCGATCAATATTGGGGTGTCCGTCAGGCCCTGCCGAAGCCAAGAAAGAAATTTGCCCGGTTTTATGGAAAATATATACATTTGACAATTCTCCTATCAGATAAGACACGCCCGTCATCACTAGGATGAAGATACCGCCGACCAGCACGCCACGGTTGAGATCACGAGAGTCATGGACAGTCATAAACCGCACCACAAGC
>JAKORR010000768.1 GCA_029777735.1 Armatimonadota bacterium
CTGAACGCTTGTCCAGACGTTGATGTCACCGACGAACACCGCGCACTGCTTGTCGCTGTGTTAGACGAACTGGCCACCCGTCAAGATGCGTACTGCTTGACGAGAACGGACTACGACGAAGGCTTCTGGGACGGGTTTATGAACGAGTTTGTGGCGTGGATGATGACCGGCGAGATTGACCAAGACCTTATCGACGGCGCCTTCAACTGATACGCCCCCTTCAGCAGCACCCTTCAAGCCTGGCTACACGCCAGGCTTTTTTACGCCCACCACCTTCACGATTCAGCAGGCTACGACGCGTAAAATTTAGCCATCCAGGGTGGTGGGGGCTACCACATCGGTTGCTAGCGCCAGTAACCATTTGCTGACGAGAGGTATGGCGACCACTCAATTGTCCAGGCGCGAACTGTATAAATAAACATCTACCCACGCTTTTTGATTGGCGTTGCAAACTCTACAAGGAGCGGGCTAGTGCGGTTGCCGTGCTCGTCGTATTCTCGAGCTACATCGATGTGCCAGGGCATACCACTGGCCTTTATCAGGGCCAATGCAGCGGTTGGATGGATACTGATGTGCTCTACAAGGCTGGTCAGCCGAGTATGGAACCTAGCCCTGATGTCCCTAGCCGCCTCGTTATCGTCGGGGGCGTGTAGCGCCGCCAGGATTGAGTCCAAGTCGTCTTGAACACCAGTAGGCGTGTCTAGTCCATAGAACACTCGCTCTGCCTCGTCCAGGTCAGCCTTAGCCGTGGCCAGCTCTATCGACGCTTTGTCTCTAAGCTGGACCAGTTCCTGGACGCTCTGGCGCGAGTATTTGAGCGCCTCATCCAGCCGTGCCAGCGCTAACTCCTTATCAGCCACTGCGCCTTTTGCAGCCTCAATAGCTGCTCGAGCCTCGTTTACACGTTCAGCCGATACGAACGACCCAGAAAAATAGTTTACGAGGCTTTCAACAACTGCGTGCTCGAGTGTGTGTGCATGGACAGTTGGGCAGCTAGTCTTTGCGTGGTTTGAGTAGGAACACACATACCTTCCGTAGCCGACCGACCGGTTAGACCCGGACATATTTCTGCGAATCATCGAAGCGCCGCACTTGCCGCAGTAAGCAAGTCCGAAGAGGATATTCCTGTAGCTTCGGTCACGGCGTTTGGCAGGCAGCGTCTTTCGACCTGTGATGACCATGCGTGCCTGGTGAAACAGGGAGGGCTCGATTACCACTGGATACCAGTCAGGGACTATCGTGCCAGTCGCCACAGCCTTGCCTTTGTCGCGGACTTTAAACTCGTACTCACCGATGAGTGCCCTGTTCACCAGCAGCTTGGACACCCTGCCTGATGTCCAGGCTCCAACGCCTGAGACCGGAGGGACACCCTCTTGATTGAGCTTTTTCGCTAGTGTGTAGCTGCCGTAGCCTTCAATCGCAAGCGCGAACACCCGGCGGATTATCTCCACTCGCTCGGGGATGGGCTCCCAGGTGCTGCCGTCAGCAGTGCGCCTCAGCCACCCAGGGAATATGCCGAACTTGGAGCGGTCAAGGGTCTTGCGAGCCTCGCTCCAGTTCGACCCGATTCGCTCGGACTTTTTAGCAGACTCGACGTGCCCCTGTGAGAGCATCAGGACAGCGTAGATGAACCGCATGGGGTCTCGGATTGTGTCTGCATCCCACACCTGTCCGTCCAGCACGGTGACCACCCGTAGCCCAGCACTAACCAAGGCCTTCAGTAGGTCGATAGCCTCCTGCAGCTCATCTCGAGTAAGCCTGTCGAACGCTTCAACTACCAGATACGTTCCGCGGATTATCCGGCCGGACTTAGCCGCTTCAACCAGAGCAGCTAGCTGACCTGTGCGCGAGTTTTTGCTACGGAACGCGGATAAGCCCAGGTCTTGAAACGTAAACTCAGAAAGCAGCTCAACGCCGTGCTTGTCGCACCATTGCTGAGCTCGCTCTAGCTGTCGCCGTTTTGAGTCTCCCAGCGCCTGCTGTGCAGATGAGAATCTGACGTACGAAATCGCCTGCTCTTTGAGGGCCACGAGCTACCCCGCCAAAAATGATGCATTATAGTCCCACTAGCTTCCACGTGGTGGTGACGCATCCGATTTCGTCGGACAGGGCAGGGGCGGACAGGGCCAGACCGGTCAGCAGGGTAAGTAGAGTCGGGATCTTCATGGGCAGGGCTTCCTTTTGCGGGCGGCATGACAAACGGCCGCCTGTGCTGACAGAATGGTCGGCGCGCCATTAAGCGGCGCCCGTTCGCAAATCACTGTAACCCAAAGCCATGGCCCTTGTTCATCCTGCTGGCTGGCGCGAGCTGAAGGCAATCGGCGCGGCCCTGCGCGAGATCGAAACCCTCGCCCTCCTCGCGGATGGGCTGGACGACAGCTACACCGTGTACCACGGTGTGCACTGGACGCGGATCGCCCAGGCCGATCACGCCCTGGTGGGCGAGATCGACTTCGCCGTGGTGGGGCCCACCGGCAAGGTGCTGTTGATCGAGCAGAAATCCGGCTTTCTGGCGGAGACGCCGGAAGGGCTGGTGAAGCGCTATGCCGACCGCGACAAGAGCGTTCCCGTGCAGTTGGCGCGCAACGTGGACGCCCTGACCCGCCGCCTGAGGAGCGCCTGTGGCGGCGAGGCGGTGCCGGTGGAGGCTCTGCTTTACTGCCCCGACTACCGGGTGAAGCAGGCCGGCACCGCAGGCATCGACCCGGCCCGCATCGTCGATGCCACCAAGCGCGATTTCCTGGTGCCCATCATCCGCGCCATCCTGCCCGACCACGGCGAGGCGGTGCCGGACAGGGCTCGTGTCCATCGATTCCTGGGTGAGGTGCTGCAACTGGTGCCGGAGGTGCATGCGGTCGTTGACGATGCCCATGCCATGTACACGCGCCTCTCTGGTGGCCTCGCTGAATGGGCGCGGCGCATCGAGTGCACGCCCTTTCGCATCCGTGTGATCGGCACGGCAGGCTCGGGCAAGACTCAACTGGCGATGGCCGCCTACCGGGACGCCCTGGCGGCAGGGCGGCGGCCCCTATACGTGTGCTACAACCGGCCGCTGGCCGACCACATCGCGCTGATTGCCCCACCCGGAGGCGAAGTGGCCACCTACCACCAGTTCGCCGACCGGCTCAGCCGCGCCTTTGGGCAGGTGCCCGATTTCAGCCAGCCCGGCGTGTTCGACCGCCTGGAGGCCTTTCTGGATGGGTATGCGCCCTCGGCCACCGACCGCTTTGACGAGATCATCATTGATGAGGGGCAGGACTTCCAGGCCGGCTGGGCTGACAATCTCCTGCGCTTCCTGCGCCCCGATGGTCGCGCCTGGTGGCTGGAAGACCCCCTGCAGAACCTCTACGGCCGTCCCGAAACCGCCCTGCCGGGCTGGGTGACCCTGCGCTCCGACACCAACTACCGCAGCCCGCGGGACATCCTCGCCACCTTCCGCCTGCTCCTGCCCCTGGCCGAGCCGGTGGTGGCCGGCAGCCCCCTCACCGGCCCCGAAGTGGACATCCTTACCTACGCCACTCCGGACGAACTGGTAAGCCGTTCGGTGGCTGCCATCACCAAGGCCATCGGGCTGGGGTTCAAGCGCAGTCATATTGCCCTGATCAGCTACCGGGGGCGCGAGCATTCCGCCCTCAGCCCCCTGACCCGACTCGGGCCTTACAGCCTCCGCGCGCCCACCGGCCACTACGACCTGCTGGGCAATCCGATACTGACCGAGGGCGACATCCTCATCGACTCGGTGCTGCGCTTCAAGGGCAGGGCGGCGCCCTGCGTGATCTTCACCGAGATCGATTTCGACATGCTCGACGACAAGGCCATGCGCCGACTCTTCGTAGGGGCCACCCGGGCGACCATGAAACTCACCCTGGTGGTTTCGGAAGCCTCAGCGGCGGTGCTGAAAGCACGCCTCGCCCAGGGCTGACACCGGGCAGCTCAGTCGCGCTCAGGCCGGGGGCTGGGCGATGAAGTCCAGCACATCCTGAATGAAGCGGGCGCGTTCCCACAGGTGAGGTGCGTGATCGACCCCTTCATAGACCTGCAACAAGGCATTGGGAATGCTGTCGCGCACATATTCAGCGGTGCCGGTGGAGTAGAAATTGCTGGCCCCACCGTACACCAGCAGCGCGGGGATGGCGATGGTCTTCAGTACATCCCGGTAGTCGGCCGCCGTGAGGCTGGCCCAGCAGTCGATCAGAGGCCGTGGGTCCAGGGCACGCAGGCGCTGGCGGGCGGTCTCGATGCCGCTTCCGTTTTCCAGGTATTTGGTGCGGGAGCGCTCATTGTGGCCGAAGGCCGCGAGACGCAGGACGCTTTCGGCGAAGTCACTCTCCAGCTCGCGCATGAACTGCGCATTGCGACGATGATCGAAATCGCCGTAGATCCCCCGTTGCCACCCGGCATCGGTAAGCAGCTTGGGCGATTGGTCAATGAAGACCACCCGGGCCAGGCCGGCGCAGCCGAAGTCACGGAGATACTGCCACAGGGTCAGGGCGCCCATGGAGTGCCCCACCACCACCGCCTGTTCGAGACCGTAGTGTTCCAGCAAGGTGTGGAGATCCCGCGCCATGCGCTCCACCGTCGGCACGCTGGCGGACCTGAGCCCATGGCCGCCATGGCCGCGGGCGTCCCAGCGAAAGACCCGGTGGCAGGCCTCGAATGCTTCAAGGAAAGGGTTCCAGTCCCGGTGGGTGGAAGTCCAGCCATGGAGCAGCACCAGCGGAGTTCCACGGCCGGAGATCTTGAGATGGATTCGTTCGCCGTCGTCGGCGGAAAAAAAGTCCATGGCACAGGGGTTTGGAAAAAGGGAACCCCGAGTATATGACGTGCACGGAAGTCAGTCGCGTCGGGATGCATCGAAGGCCGGCGCTTCGCGCTCGCCCCGGCGTGTATCCATACCCTTCAGCGATTGAACCAGCGCAGCACTGTGCCCCAGTCGTGGAGATCGAGGCGCGTCGCCTCGCCACAGGCAAAATCCAGACCCAGCCAGTGCTCAGGTGGCAGCCCCAGCAATCGGCCGGCCAGGGCACGCAGGGGGCCGCCATGGGCAACCACCACCGCAGCCGGCGGGTTGGCTTGGCGCAGACACGCCAGGAAATCGAGGGCGCGGGCAGCCATCTGGCGGGGTGACTCCCCCCCCGGCGGAGCAAAATCGAGGGGCGCGGCCGACCAGGCATCCAGCGCGACCTGCCCGATCTCGTCGAAACTGCGGCCCTCCCACTCGCCGAAGTGGATTTCCATCAGACGTGGATCCACCTCGGGACTGCCCAGGGCCTCGGCCAGCAGGCGAGCCCGGCGCAGGGGGCTGGCATAGAGGGCATAGGTATCGGGCAGCAGCGGACGCAGACGCTCGGCTACGCACTGCGGCGATTCCGCGAGCCCAAGGTCGAGCTGGCCATAGCAGGTTCCGGGCGCTACCTCGGGCCGAGGATGGCGGATCAGGTAAAGTTCCATGCGCCCAGGAGTCCCAAGTAGATGATCAATTCCGCAACCTGCTGGGTGGCGCCCAGGCAGTCACCGGTATAGCCCCCCAGCCGGAGGGCAAAGGTGCGCATTGCCAGCACCCCGACCACCGCAGCAAGCACCAGCACCAGGAAGGCTTCGACGGGATTGAGCAGCAGCAAGGGCAGGATGCCTCCCAGGGTCGCGATACCCAGCTCGGCCAAAGTCGGCCGGCGGGCGACGGTGGCGGACTTGGCACTGTCGTCGGACCGTGCGTAATCGAGAACGGCCATCAGACTCACCGCCGTAAGCCGCGACAGGGGATGTGCCACCAACAGGGCGGCGATCACGGGATAGTCCTGCTCAGCGCCCAGATCGACCAGCGCGAGGTACTTGGCGAGGAGCATCAGGACC
>JAKORR010000769.1 GCA_029777735.1 Armatimonadota bacterium
CGAGGTGCTGCTGGCCAATGGATCCCTGAGACAGCTCGTAAACCACAGCCGCACGGCGGAGTCCTCATAGCAGCCCCGCTGCGTGCAGCACGATAGGCAGGTCCTTGATCCCAGCGATCCTGTAGTTCGCTGGGCAGTCCACGCCCACAGCCACCGTGACCATTCCCAGCTCGCGGGCCACCTGTAGGTTTGGCGGATGGTCGTCGGCCAGCGCCAAAGTCTCCGCCTCGTACCCTATCGTCTCCAGCACGCGACGGAAGGCCTGCGGCTTAGGCTTGCCTTCCCAGCCCAGGAAGGCGATATCGAAGATGCCCGCGAAGGCCTCGGCTACCCCCAGAGCTCCCAGGACCCGCTCGGCATACACCCGCGTGGCGTTGGTGAACAGGTACACGGGCACGCCCAGAGCTTCTAGGGCCTTCGGCAGCTCCGGGTCAGGCCGCAGCAGCTTGGTTGGATCCATGGTCTCAAGGGCCTCGCGGCACATTTCCTCTTCAGGTATGCCGTACTCGACGGCCAGACCGCGGGCTGTGGTTCCATAGCTGCGCCACAGCCGTTGGCGTTCGGCGTCGGCCTCCTTGCGCGGCAACCCCAGCCGCTTCTGGAGGAAGGCTGTTATGCGTTCATCGCCGGCGGCTAGAAGACCGCACTCGGGCGGGTAGAGAGTGTTGTCCAGATCAATCAGTATCGCGTTGAGTCTCCTGAGCATCGTTGATGCGTCCCTCGGTCGCTTCCTGATACCTGAACCAAGATTATACGGGGTGCCCGAGGTCCCTTGCACAGGCCCTGCGGAGTCCGAGGCCCTGTTGTGTCCGCGCCTGCACCAGGTGCCCCCGCCGCAGAAAGAGACTTCCAGTGGCGTCCCGAATGGTATAAACTTCCTGCTAGATGCCCGCCACCGATCTGCGCCTTGTCAGGTATGCGGGTGCGGACTCTTCACTGGTCCCTCGAGATGGGGCCTATCGCCTTGTGGGGGCGGTTTCTGCTCTGACGTATTTTGATATTGAATTGAGCAGTGGCGCGTCCAGGTGCGGTGCGTGTCGTGCTGTTCCTAGGAGATCTCGGCATGTCTGTGGCGACAGGTAACGTGGTGCGAACGCAGAACCGATGGATAGTGGCGGCCGCCGGCGTCATCACGCAAATGGTCCTCGGCAGCGTGTACGGCTGGAGCGTCCTGAAGACGCCGCTGATGGAGGCGCGTGGTTGGTCAAGCGCCCAGGTTGGATTGGCCTTTACGCTGTTGATGCTCTCCATTGGTGTGGTGGTGGCGACCTGCGGACGCTACGTCGACCGCGCTGGGGCACGCAAGGTGGCCACACTTGCTGCGATCCTTTTTGGCTCGGCCACCATGCTAGCGGGTGTGTCCTCCAGCCTTGACAGTCTCTGGGTGCTATGGGTGGGCTATGGGGTTATTGGGGGGGTGGGCAATGGTCTGGGGTATCTCACGCCTATTGCCGTTCTGGTGCGTTGGTTCCCCGACAAACGCGGCTTCATCACTGGCCTGGCAGTCATGGGGTACGGCCTGGGCGGCGCCACCATGGGCCAGATCGCGCCGCTCATCATCCCCCACGTCGGGGTGTCTGCGACCTTCCTGCTCTTTGGGGTGGCCTTTATGCTCGTCCTACTGATAGCTGCCCAACAGCTTAACAATCCACCCGAGGGCTGGTCGCCCACGCTCGCCGCCGATGCCTCCGGGTGCCCCGCAGTGGCAGTGGCGACCGAGTCCTGCGACCTCGCCGCGGCCCTGCGCATGTACCAGCTCTACCTGCTCTGGGGTGTCCTGTTCGTCAACGTCACGGCAGGTCTGGCGCTCATCAGCAACCTGTCGCCGATGGCCCAGGCACAGGTGGGGCTAACCCCGGTGGCGGCAGGGACCCTGGTGTTGGTCGCCTCGCTGTTCAACGGACTGGGGCGTATCTTCTGGGCGGCGCTGTCCGACAGAATAGGGCGCAAAGCCACCTTTCTGCTCATCCTTGGCACTCAAGTCCCGTTGCTGCTTGTGCTGCCTTCGGCCACCAACCCTTGGGTCTTCGGAGCTCTGTGCTGCTACATCCTGCTCTGCTATGGCGGGGGATTCGCGACAATGCCCGCCTTCGCCGCTGACACCTTTGGTACAAGATGCATGGGCGACATCTATGGAAAGATCCTTATGGCGTGGGGCGTCGCTGGGGTCTTTGGCCCGATGCTCATGGAGTACGTCAAGACGCAGTCCGGGAGCTATGAAGCGGCTCTCTTCGTGGCCGCAGGAATGCTGTCCCTGGGCGTGGTGCTGGTGGCTCTGTACCGTAAGCCGGTCGTGGCGCCTCGAGTATCGGGGGACAACGTAACCGTCTAAGCTGTGCCGCATCGGGTGAACTCACACCCGCAAAAGTATGGCCGTGCGGTGCCTACCGCGGCCGCTCGGGCCTAATTGACCTGCTTCGTTAGCGTCCGATTCGTCTCCATCAAGGTCTTCTTCTGGGCTGCAGCATCGCCCAGGAAGGACCATTCACGTATTCCAGGCGTCGACGCCGAAGGTGAAGTGGTTGCCCCGCGCGATCACTTCGCCAACGTAGCAAGTCCACCACATCTGCTGGGCGCTTCAGCCTAAACTTCGCTCGCCGCTCGCGCGTGCAGGGCCAGGAAGGATCGGCTGGCGCAGAGGTGTAGAGAACATCGCCCCGGTCGGCGAAGAAGTGGCACTGGGAACCTCCTGGCGTCTTCGGCGGTAAGCTATAGGTCCATTAGGGCACACCTATGTGCTCTTCGGCCAGACGGGTGTCGGTTGCGTCGACGATGTGCTCCACAGCGACAGAAGCGGCTCGGCCCTGGGCTTCAGCGGCCCCTGGGTTGTATATGAAAACCACTATCGCTAGCTAATTTGCGCAGCCCGCGCTTCCTCTCGTCGAGGATGAAGCTGTTCAGCACCAGGATGAGCTGGTATCTGAGCGGGCTTGAAAGCACATCCTGCTGTCCGTAGTAGTCCACTGGCGCTCCGATTCGGCACAGCTCCTGTACCTTGGAGATATCGACGAGCTTGCTGGTGACCAAACGCGGCGGTGAGGCATACGGTGAGTCCAGGCCAATCACTATCGCAATGTCGTGTTGGTAGATCGAGGCCCAAGGCGTTCTCCCCGACGTGTTGCTGGCACGCGAATAGCTCTAGCACCGGCACAAGCTGGGCCTATTAGCCTCAGGTCTTGTAAAACCCTGGCAAGCCTTGTATAGAGTCTGCGCAGCGACCTGTACTGCAGCACAAGGTGATGTTGAGCATGGACCAACTTAAGGCAGCTTTCTCTGACCCACCTAAAAGCTTCCGTCCTCAGCCCTTCTGGTTTCTGAACCACGTATTGGATCATGACCTCCTGCGCGTGCAGATAACGGAAATGGCAGACAAGGGTGTCGGCGGCGTGGTTTTGCACCCGCGCCACGGTCTGCGCGTGCCCTTCATGTCGAAGGCCTGGCTAGACGCCATAGAGGTCTGCGTGGAGGAGCTATCGGCCCACGGCATGGAAGCCTGGCTATACGACGAGGACAACTGGCCCAGCGGCAACTTCGGGGGACGTCTGACCCGCGGACGGCCGGAGAACCGCATGAGATATCTGAGGGTGCAACAGCTTCTGGCGAGTGGCGGCGCCACCTACCAGGCTCAGCTTGACCACGATGGCAACCGGGTGGTGCAGGTGCTGGCGAGTAGATATGAGGGTGCCGAGGACGGCACGGTTACGCCCGTACCGCCCTTCACAGAGATCACGCGCCACCTAAACGATAAGGGGACCTTCCGCTGGTCCGCGCCGCCGGGCGAGTGGCTCATAACGATCTTCTGGGAGTGTCCGGTCGCCGAGCGCGTCACCTGGTTCCGTGGGTACTACGTGGACAGCATGAATCCTGAGGCGATGCGTCAGTTCCTAGAGGCCACCTACGAGCCAAATCTGCGCTTTGCCGAGCACTTCGGCGAGACTGTGAAGGGCGCGTTCACGGACGAGCCCGGCCTGATGATTCACGATGCCTGCGTCTCCGACCAGGCCCTTCGCGCGACTGTTGAGGACCCTGGGCGGAAGCTGCCAGGGATTACGCTGCCCTGGACGCGCGACTGCTTTGAACGGTTCAAACGGCTCAAGGGCTACGACCTTCGCGAG
>JAKORR010000770.1 GCA_029777735.1 Armatimonadota bacterium
CAGACCCCTGGCGTCAGCTTATCCATTGCCTCCAGCATCTCCAACAGTACCCGCAGGTGTCGATAGGGCCGAGCATAGCTCAGGTCCCCCGGCGCGGCGGATGTCAGTGTCTGCTGCACGATCGAGTGCTCCAGCCGGTGCGCCGTCGTGCGTCGTCCCTGGCGCAGGTCCATGAGCCGCTGCACCAGCACGCCGTTACCCAGCAGATTCGCCAGCTTGGCAATATAGAGGCCATAGGCTATCGGGTCGTCGAAGGGCTCCGTGAAACGGCTCGACACCAGCAGTGCGAAGTTGGTGTTCTCCGTGCGCCGGTTCGCGTAGCTGTGCCCGTTGACGGTGATCACATCGTCTACGCGTTCGGCCACAACCTCTCCGTAGGGGCACACGCAGAAGGTACGCACCAGGTTGTCAAAGGTCCTCGACCAGTAAAGTAGCTTGAACTCGTAAAGGCTGTCGGTGAGCTCGGAGAGGACCGGGGCAGGCACCTCGACGCGCACACCTAGGTCCACGGGGTTCTGGTCCATGGTCAGTCCGAGCCGCTGGGCTTCGCCGCGCAGCCAGGCGGCCCCGCTGCGTCCCGGTGCCAACAGCACGTACCGCGCCGTCAGCTTGCGCCCGTCCGCCAGGCGTACACCATGCATCCCGCTTTTCTCTGCCACAATGGCTTCGACGGCTGTATTCATTAACAGGTCAACGCGGTTCGCCAGGGCCGCTCTCATCGCGCTGAGCACCTGGGGCGCCAAGTCCGTGCCCACGTGCCGCAGAGGCAGTTCGACGAGCTTGAGGCCCGACCGCACGGCGCGTGCCTGCAGCTCCTCAACGCAGTCCACGTTGAGGCCAAACAGCTCTGCGGGTGCGCCAAACTCGAGCCAGATGCGGTCCACGTCCTCGATTAGCCGGCTGGCCATGTCGCGCCCCAGGATTTCCGGCAGATGGCCACCCACCTCGGGCGAGAGGGTGAGCTTGCCGTCCGAGAAGGCACCGGCGCCGCCAAATCCCTGCATGATGAGGGCAGGGTCCGGACGCCCGTCAGCTGACTGCCTTGCCAGACGCTCGGGGAGGTCCGGCCCCTGGTCGACGAGAGCAATTGACAGTGGGCTGTTGCGGGCCAACTCTAGGGCGGCGAACACACCCGCCGGCCCAGCACCGACAAGCACAACATCATAATAGCTACCAGAGCCCATGAGACTTCACCTTCTGTAGATTGCTACGCCCCAAAGGCACTTACCCTACAAACCGATCCTCTGCACGCGACATACCTCCCGCCCTGGGAACCGCCGCAGCCTTGGCCTTCCCGTCGGGGCCTAGGGCCAGGGGAAGGCCGGAGCCTGTGTGCCGAAGATTGCAGATATGACAGTCCAGAACACTGCCATTGTGAACTCACCGAAGATGAGACCGAGGAACAACGGTCGCGCGCGCTGGTAAATCTTGACGCCGCCGTACCGCGTGAGCGCTGTCTTTACGACCCAGGCCACCAGCACCGGGAACCAGAAGACTGTCACGGTCCACGACGCTGACAGCGCATAGGCCAGGGGATGAAGAGGCCACCAGACGAATTGGCGGCGCATGAGACTTAGCCACGCTGTCACGGCAATGCCGAC
>JAKORR010000771.1 GCA_029777735.1 Armatimonadota bacterium
CCGCCTTCGACGCCAGCGGCGAGGTGGTGCCTTGCCAGCTCGAACCCTGGCCCGAGGGCTGGCAGGTGGCCCTATCGGTGCCTGCCGGACCGGCGCGCTCCGGCCTTGTGGTCTACCTGTACCTCGCCGACACTGATCTGCCCCAGGCGCCGCCAAGTGTGGCGCTGACGGTTGAGGGCAATCGCTGGCGGGCCGAGAACGGCATCCTTCTTCTTGAGGGAACCGAGGGCGGCAACATCGTTGACAGCATTACCTACAAAGGCACGCCTATGGGCCGACTTAATCCGCTCGTCTGGGAGCGACGCGGTGGCCAGGACCTGTGGACACAGACCGTCAAGACAACGCGTGTAGAGGCCTTCACTGGGCCGGTCCGGACCGCCTTGCAGGTTTGGTGTGAAAGCGCGCCCGAACAGCCTAGCATCACGGCAGTGGATAACGAAGGCAGAAGGGCCCGCCAGCGCTCAGTGCCCCATCACTTCCGCGTCGCTCATCGCCTGGGCATGGCCCCGGACCAGGCGTGGTTCACGGACGAGTTCGTCTCCCTTGAAAACCTGGACAAGGACGAAATGGAGCTGCGCGGCTGGTTCCAGTATCTGCTGAGCGCCATCGGAGGCGACGCTGAGGACGATGTAGAGGGCGGCCCACAAGTACCGAACTACTGGATGAATCTGGGCGCCTGGCGCGACGAGCCCACGGGCCTTGTCTTGGGCGCAGTGCCCGTACCCGACGAGCGACTGCACGCTAACTTCTGGAAGGATCCAGGCGGCAGCCAACATGCTGACCTGCGCCGTGCCTTCGATCCTTCCGTCTTGGTGGCGGCTGCAAAGACGTGGCGGGAGGAACCCGAAGTACCTCCCGCCTTCATGTTTGCAGGTGAGGCGGAGCATCGCCCCTGGTCGGACGTCTATGCCCGGGCGGTCGCGCTAGGCCACACTCATGTGCGCGTACTCAACGCCGAACGGCCCTAAGACCTGAGACCGGTCCCAGGAAACTGCCGGCTATTAGTGACGGCCCTCGCAGGCCCACTGGCAGTCATCGACCTTGCATGGTACCGCTGTCGGCCGCAGGAACTTCACGTGACCATCGTAGTAGCAGTAGTTCGCGCCGTCATTGTGCCTCTGCCCGCCTCCGTCCGTGCGGGTCCAGCCAGCATCGTTGGAGCCATCGTTATCGTTGGCGATCGTGATCCCGTCGTTGTAGTCGGTGAAGACGATGGTCTTGGAGACATCGTACACGAGGCCATCGGCGATGCCACTAGGCGGCGTGGGAGGATTTGCCGCCCAGTGCACCAGGTTCATCGCATAGCCAGCGTTCTGCCCGCCATCGGGCAGCGTCGCGGCGAACAGCGTGCCACCAGGCCGGTAGGACGGGCACTGGAAGATCTGCACGTTCCTGATATACGGCATCAGAGCGACGCGCCAGGAATAGTCGGGGCCCGTGAAGCCGGGCGTACCGTCAACTTCCCTGTAGGCCGACACATACGTCTCGTCGTAGTCTTGGCTGTACATCGCGGCAGCCAAGCCCAACTGCTTAAGGTTGCTCTGGCAGCTCGACTGCCGGGCCTTCTCCCTGGCTCGGGAAAAGACCGGAAACAGAATCGACGCCAGAATCGCGATAATCGCGATTACCACCAGCAGTTCAATCAATGTGAAACCGCGCTTCATTAAGAAACCCTCCACGGAATGATGTGCTTGCCCCGCCTACCTCTGCCATTACCATTATACCTCCAAACGCCTGCTTTTGACACCTCTGTTTAAGTTTATGTGTGATGTCTCCGAGGCCCTTCGCGTTCACTCACAGAAGCACGCCGGAAGCCCGTCCTTCTCCCACCACGCCCCCAGGCCGGCGGGGCTTACCACTGCTCCCTTACAGCGCTTCCAGAGCCTGTAGATAACGCTCGAACTTGGCTGCTCGCTCCTTAGCCTCATCAAGCCGCTGCGTCTCGCGAGCCACCACTTCCTCGGGTGCCCGCCGCAGGAACTGCTCGTTCATCAGCTTACGCTGTGTACTCTTGATCTCCCTGTCTAGCTCGGTCAACCGCTTTCGCAGACGCCCGATCTCCGCCGGCACGTCAATAGCCTCCCTAAGGCCTACAAGCGCCTCCACGGGGCCGACCTTCGTCGACAGGGCATCTGCCGGCAGCGGTTCATCCCTCCCTACAACCCGCACTTCGCTGGCCGCCGCCAGGAAGCCGATCTCCTCGCGCTGCCTCGTCAGAAGCTCGGCCGTGTCCTCATCCTCAGCAACCAGGATTAGGGGTGCCTTCTTGCTGAAGGGCACCGTCAGGTCGGCCCGGAGGCTGCGTACGGCACTGATGACCTGCTGGACCAGGTCCATCTGCTCCTCGGCCGCTTCATCCCGCCAGGCCTGCTCGGCCGCCGGCCAGCTCTCCCGCACGATGCTGCCTCGGCCCGGGTACACCCGCTGCCACAGCTCCTCGGTCAGGAAGGGCATGAAGGGATGCAGAACGCAGAGAAGGTCGCCCAGCACACGCTGAAGCACAATCTGCGTGGCGCGCCTTCGCTCTGGCGTGGCCTCTTGGTACAGCGACGGCTTGGCCAGCTCCACGTACCAGTCGCAGAACTCGTTCCAGATGTAGGAATACACCACATCTGCAGCCTGGGCTAGATTATAGCCCTCAATCTCCTCGTCCAGCCGCGCCAGCATTGCGGCGTGCCGGGAGAGGATCCAGCGGTCCGCAAGGCTCAGGTCCTCGACCGGAATCTCGCCTGGCAGGACCTCCTCCGGCAGGTTCATTAGCACAAACCGCGTAGCGTTCCACAACTTGTTGCAGAAGTTGCGTGCCCCTACCAACCGGTCTTCACTGTACCGGCAGTCTTGCCCGTGCGTGATGAGCTGGAGCAGGGCGAAGCGCAGGGCGTCGGCACCATATTTGTCCACGATCTCCAGCGGATCTACCACATTGCCCCGACTCTTGGACATCTTCTGGCCCTTCTCATCCCGCACCAGCCCATGGATGAAGACCTCGTCAAAGGGCTTCTCGCCCACAAAGTGCATTCCGTCCATGATCATGCGGGCGACCCAAAAGAAGATGATGTCATAGGCTGTCACGAGTACGCTTGTCGGGTAGAAATACTCTAGCTCGGGCGTTTGCTCCGGCCAACCCAGCGTCGAAAAGGGCCACAAACCCGATGAGAACCACGTGTCGAGCACATCTGGGTCCTGTTCAAGCTCCCCTGAGCCGCAGTCGGGGCAGGTTGTGGGATCCTCGCGCGAGCAGATCTCTCTCCCACAGCCCTTGCAGTACCATACGGGAATCCGGTGGCCCCACCACAGCTGGCGCGAGATGCACCAGTCGCGGATGTTCTCGAGCCAGTCGCGATAGACCTTGGCCCAGCGCTCCGGCACGAACCGCACATGCCCCTCATCCACTGCAGCCAGTCCCTTGCGCGCCAGCGGCTCCATAGTAACGAACCACTGCGTACTCACAAGGGGTTCCACGGCAGTGTCGCAGCGGTAGCAGTGACCCACCGAGTGACTGTACTTCTCGACGCGCTCAAGGAGGCCCAGCGATTCCAGGTCGGCGACCACCTGCTTGCGCGCTTCGTAACGGTCCAGGCCGGCATAGGCGCCCGCCGCCTCTGTCATCGTACCCTCCTCGTCAAGGACCTTGATCGAGGCCAGGTTGTGGCGCTGGCCCATTTCAAAGTCGTTGGGGTCGTGGGCTGGTGTCACCTTGACAGCGCCCGTCCCAAACTGCGGGTCCACGGCCTCGTCGGCGATCACTGGAATCTCGCGGTCCATCAGGGGGAGGAGCACGGTTTGGCCCACCAGGTGGCGATAGCGCTCGTCGTGGGGATGCACGGCCACGGCGGTGTCGCCCAGCATGGTTTCCGGACGCGTGGTCGCCACTACTACTCCCGGGCCCCCGTCCGGCGCCGGGTAGCGGAGGTACCACAGGTGGCCGTCGTGCTCATTGTGCTCCACTTCCAGCTCGGACAAGCCCGTCTTGCACCGCGGGCACCAGTTGATCATGCGGGCACCGCGGTAGATGAGCCCCTGCTCGTACAGGGTTACAAAGGCCTCGCGGACCGCGCGGGATGACACCTCATCCAGTGTGAATCGCTCGCGCCGCCAGTCCACCGAAGCGCCGAGGCGCTGGAGCTGGCGCACTATGCCGTCATGGTGAGCGTTGGCGACCTGCCAGACCTTCTCCACGAAGGCCTCACGGCCCAGGTCGTAGCGCGTCTTGCCTTCTGCTGCAAGCATAGCCTCCACGACGTTCTGAGTGGCAATACCTGCGTGGTCGGTGCCTGGGATCCACAGCGCCTCGTAGCCTTGCATGCGTCGCCGTCGCGTCAGAAAGTCCTGGATGCTGCAGTCCAGGGCATGACCCATGTGCAACACGCCGGTGACATTCGGCGGTGGGATGACAATACAGAAGGGCCTACGCTCAGGATTGACCTCAGCGTTGAACACGCCTTTCTCAAGCCAGTAGGGATACCACTTTGCCTCGACCTGTTCATGCTCGTAGGCCTTTGGCATCTCTCCGCCGCGCATACTGCTCACCTCGGTGTCAGACCCGATACCCTAGGGTCGCCACTGGCCGCCCGCCCACCCTACCTAGTTCAACTCTCCGCCAGTCCTGCGCGATCTGCCCCCCCGCGCTACTCCACGGCGGGAAAGGCGCACGTCTCGCCGGCGAAAAGGAAGTCCGTCAGGGCGCTTCCCCGGCTCTTTTCAGGACAAGGCGCAGGTAGCAAAGGGGCCAGGGCGGCTTCACGCGCAGGTGCAAGTAACCGACTCGGTCCCTGCCGAAGCGGGCCGCATCTAACCGGACATGGCCTGCGCCGTCAACACTCCCCACTACAACCTCCTCTGGGTTGTAGCGCGGATTCGCGCAGCGCCGTAACGCTGCGACAAGTCCCCTAGGTTTACCACACGGCCTAGGTCCACGTCCAGTTGTGCCGTGAGTGTCTCACTGGGATTCAGACGCCAACCGAGCGACTGTAGAGGCTTCCAGTGGGAGCCTAAGCTCCCATCGGTCAATTGGCGGCCGTTGTCAGCGTCTTCCACCAGGGGCGGGCTCAGAGGTACCAGGCGCCGAGGGCCCCGTTCTCCTCCGGGGCGTAGTCGGAGGGATTCTTGCGCCGCACAGCCGCTATGCGGTCGCTCACTTCCGCGGGCCCCCGGCGCACGAAGGGGCCATCCCGCAGGTACAGGGCCAGCACACGCGCTCTGCGTGGAGCGCCGGTATAGTGCGCTTGGTCTTCCCTGTCCAACTTCTCGCGGTCGATGGCGTGGTAACAGAAGCCCCTGTCCTCACGCGCTACCTGGCGGAAAACTCTGCGCGCGCCTCGCACACTTCGGCGCAAACCCGGAAGAGGTGCTTGTCCTCGGGCGGTGGGTTCAGAGACCACCGCGCCAAAGTTTCTCGCCGGTCTGCTGAGGGACAAAAGCAGGCAGCTCCCGCCTCCGAGAGGGGCTGTATCTGCGCCCTGGCTCCCAGAGGCAAGCGAAGGTGTGGATTGTCAAGGTGCGCTGATGGATTTAGCGGCGATTGGTGCCCTCCGGAAGGGCACGGCAGGTTGTGAACCGCTAGATGTGAACTGTGCGTCGTAAAGAGCGCAGGGCGCGGGAAGCGCGGAACCGCTGCCAGGGCGCCACCTTAGAGGGCCCGAGGCGGGAAGAAACCCGCGGGCCGGGGCGGCCAGGACTGCGCTCGTGGAGGAGATTATACCCGGGCGGGTTGGACGCGTCCTTGCAGGAACCTGAACTATTGTGGGCTTTTCGCGGGCAGGAATCTGACATTGCTTCGGCAGGGGTGGGAGGGAAGGAGGCGGCGAGAGGCCGTGGGGGAGAGGTGGTGAGCCTGGGCTGGGAAAGCCTCGGTGGGAGCAGGGGGCTTTAGCCTGCGGAGCCTGTAGGGAAGCGCCGCGATGTGGGATCACGGGGTTCCACCAGGGGATGGATCGTCATTAGCGCGGGGGGTGTTTGGGGGCTTGGGCGGCCTCAGAACTCGCGGAGGAGGTCGAGAAGCTTGCGGTCGAGGGCGTGGCCGTGCCAGTCTTCATACGCCACATCTGTCCGCCCGGAGTCCAGGATCCCGAACCCACCCCGGAAGTTCCACAAGGCATAGCCAAAGTTGTGCGCTGTTAGGATTTCCAACACGTCGCGGAACCAAGCCAGCACAACCTCGTGCGGTGTGTGGCTGAAGGCGCCGCCTTCGCCGCAGTGAAGGCCAACGCCCTGCTGCGCCAGTTCGGCCCACGGTGCATAGTGTCGCTCCAGGCGTTCTCGGTCCCACCATTGCCCGTCGTTCATCCTGCCGGGCCAGCGCGGCTCTGGCCAGTTCTCGCCTCCCACCCAGCTTGCCTTGTAGTGGCTCACACCCATCGGCACGTAGGCGCGGCAGCTCTGGGCCACGCCTAGCCCCGCCAGGTCCGCCAACTCTGGGCAGGGTTCGTTGCCCCATGCCAGGCCGTCGAGGATGATGAGCCGCTCGGGGTCTACGTCGCGGATTGTTGCCACGGTCGCGCGCATGACGCGCTCGTGGTCTGTGCGGGTCATAAGTTCATCTGAGGGGCTGCCCGGCTCGTTGACCAGGTTGAAGCTGAGCTCCGTGGCGGGGATGCCTCGGTAGCGCTCGGCGAAGGTCCTCCAGTGAAAGCGAAAGGCGTCGAGGGCGTCGTCGTCCTTCCACAGATTGAAGGGCTCCTCGCGCTCGCGGTTGACGGAGTACCCTGGGGCGCGGTGGAAGTTGAGACAGACATGGAGACCGTAGCGGCGGCCGAGGTCGACGGCACGGTCCACGGCCTCCAGGCCCGGCTCATGGAGGGCGTAGGGGTCGTTGCCTTTGGTCCACAGCAAGTAGCACAGGGGCAGGCGCACGAAGTCAAAGCCCCAGTCGGAAATCCAGCGGAAGTCGTCCTCGCGCCAGTTGCAGTCACTCTTGGTGGTGAACATCTCGAGCAGGTTGAAGCCGCGCCAGCGCGGGAGCACGGTCTGGGCATGACAGGACACAGCCGAACACCTCCTGGTGATTGGGCGGTCCATAGTGTCAGGAATCATGGTGACGATTCCTACACGCCCCTGAGGGCCGCTCTGCGGACCCGCCCCTCCTTTGATTCTTCTGATTCTTCTCTAAGACGCGATCCGATCGCGGCTCGTTAGGGGCGCTCGTGGGTTTCTTTCCGCCAGGGAAGTGCAAACACCTCTCGCGGCCCGGGATCTAGTCAGTCCGTCGACGTCTGAAGCTTCCCTGAGCGTAGATATAGGGTGCGATGCGCGAATTTTTCCACCACGGGCGAATGGCTGACAACAACTACCGTGCCGCCCTCGCGGTTGAAGTCGGCGAGGTGTTGAAGTATCTGTGCGCCGGTCTCGGGGTCGAGGTTGCCGGTGGGTTCGTCGGCGAGAAGCAGGCGCGGGCGGTTGACAAGGGCGCGGGCTATGGCCGTTCGTTGTCGCTCGCCGGTGCTGAGCTGAGCGGGGCGGTGGTGGACGCGATCCGCCATGCCGAAGCGGTCGAGTAGATCAAGCGCGCGCTGGCGGCCGTTGGGCTCGGGTAGCAGGCGGGTGGGTAGTAGGACGTTCTCGAGGACGCTTAGGTAGGGCACAAGGTGGAAGAGCTGGAAGACGAAGCCGATGTGATAGGCACGGAAGTTGGCCCGTCCTTGGGAAGAGAGGGCATAGAGATCCTGGCCTAGCACTTGAACGCGCCCGGCGGTCGGTTGGATCATGCCGCCCAGGGTGAGTAGCAGGGTGGACTTGCCCGCACCGCTGGGCCCACGCACCAATACGAACTCGCCCTCGCCCAGGTGGAGAGTGACGCCGTCCAAGGCGCGGACTTCGCCTCTCTTGCTGGGGTAGATCTTGCTGACGTTTTCGAGCTTAATCACGGCTATTCTTCCGTAAGGACCACGGCCGGGTCCTGGATAACGGCAACTAGGGCCGGTAGGAAAGCCGCCAACGCGGCTATTAGGGGCGCGGCGATTAGGGACGGCGCCAAGAGATCATAGGCGGGCTTCATGGACTTGAAGGTGAATTTGAACAGTTCTGGCCCGAAATGGAAGGACAAGGCTGTACCCAGCACGAACCCCAGGGCGGCTCCCACTAGCCCCATCATGGCCGCCCGCGCGAAGACCAGTGCAGCGACGTGTTCCGACCTGAAGCCCAAGGCGCGGAGGATGCCGATCTCTCGCCGCCTTTCGCGCACGTTGAGCGCCGAGAGGAAGCCCAGCCACGCGGCGCACAGCACAAGGGCGAAGCCCAGGATGATTTCAGCGTAGTCCTTCACCATTCGGCGCGTGTCAATGCGGGCCTCGGCAATATTTCGCATCTCGGTGACGTGGGTATCGGGAAGGATTCTGGTGATCTTCGCCCGGAGGACCTCCAGCGCGCCCCCGTCGCACAGGCAATCCAGTGCCTGAAGGGTGTTGATTCTGCCCTGCATTCCGAGCATGTCCTGGGCATCGTGCAGATGGGTGTAGACGCGGGCGTCCTCGGTGCTGCCATCTTCCAGCAAGACACGTTCGACGGTGAGCTTTTTGCCCAGGATCTCGATTGTGTCCTTGGGTCTCGCGCCGAGCTTTTTCGCAACGGCGTGCCC
>JAKORR010000772.1 GCA_029777735.1 Armatimonadota bacterium
ACCGAGCAACTTAGGTAACACCTGCCTGTGGCATGTGTCCCTTAGGGGGACGCTGGCAGGCTGTCGGACAGATCTCTGCCGGCGACCGGCCCGACGGTAGGGGCGGTAGCGCCCAAGGGGCTGGCGAACCTTGGTGACGACTGGTCACTTAGAGGAGTCTGAGAAGACGATGGGCATCATGCTAAAGCGTCAAGTACTGTGGCGAGCGATTGTGACACCGCAACTGAGGGAGGAAATCTCCGAAGATCTTCAGGAAGCGGTAGACGAGATAGAGAAGCGAATCCAGCAACTTGAGTTCTCCACGAAGGCCTTTCTAGCCAGCCAGCGGGGCGACCTTCAGCAGGCGCTCGAAATGCGCCGGCTAGTGGAGGAAGAGAGGAAACGCCAGGAGGCCGCGCGCGACGAGTTGCTGCAGCGCAAAGCTCAGGTTGAGCAACTCCAGGACGAGACCGAAGTCGTTCGCGGCATTCTGGAGGGCTGGGTTGAGGTTAACGAGGGTGATGATCTGATGAATGCGCTGGGGGGCACAGAGATAGTCACCCGCGACGGTAAGGTCATTGGCATCCGCCAGATTGACGCGGCCCGGGCCAAGACTGTGGCTGTAGCGCAGGCGGCTTCGGGGGCTGGACAGGACCGGCTTGGCCAGCGTGCCCCGCTGATCATAACCGACGGCGATGGGTAGCGAGCCCGGCAAGGAGTACGGTGTCGAGGTAGGATACGTCCTAGGACCGCGGGGTAGCGAGGGGGCAGTGGTTGTCCAGGTACTGAGTGACGTTCCCGACCGTTTTCTCGCCCTCGAGCATGTCTGGGTCCAGCCGAGGAAGGGGCCAGGCTGGCTGCGTAGGATCACCCAAATCGTCGAGAAGACTAGTCGTGGGCACCTTGTAATACTGATCGAAGGTGTGGACACGCGTGAGCAGGCCGAGGCCCTGCGGGGCGCGAGCCTGAAAGTGCGTACGGAAGACAGTCCGCCACTCCCAGAGGGCCTTTTCTACGTGCATCAGATTCTGGGTCTGGAGGTAGTGACGATCGATGGCCGCAACCTGGGGCGAGTGGAGGAGATTCTGCCTACCGGCGCCAACGATGTATACGTGGTCGGCGAATACTTGATACCGGCAGTGAAGCAGGTCGTGGTGAATGTTGACCTCGAGGCGGGTCGTATCACCATTGACCCTATTCCCGGGTTGCTACAGTCCGAGTGAACTATGCGTTTTGATGTGCTCACGCTGTTTCCCGAGTTCTTTGATGGGCCACTGAGGTGTTCCGTGCTAGGTCGAGCACTTAGCAGCGGGATCTTGACGGTGGCCCTGTGGAACCTGCGTGAGTTCACGTCCGACAAGCATGGCAAGGTAGATGACACGCCCTACGGTGGCGGACCGGGTATGGTCCTGAGCGCCGAACCCTTTCTGGCAGCCGTCAGGGCTCTGCGACCCGCAGTTGGTACGCCAGTGGTCCTGTTTACGCCCCAGGGCGAGCCGCTCACTCAGCGGCGTGTGACGGAGTTGGCGACGATGTCTCGGGCGGTGCTCCTGTGTGGGCATTACGAAGGTGTGGACGAGCGGGTTCGCCAGACCGTAGTGACGGAGGAGCTTTCTGTTGGCGACTATGTGCTCAGTGGCGGCGAACCGGCTGCCTTGGCATTGATAGATGCTGTGGCCAGACTTCAGCCGGGCGCTCTAGGCAACGAGGCTTCGAGTGAGGAAGAGAGCTTCAGCCTCGGGCTACTTGAGTATCCGCAGTATACACGACCCGCCGAGATCGCTGGACTGCACGTGCCAGATGTCCTGCGCCGGGGGCATCATGCGGAAGTACACCGGTGGCGCCGGCGTGAGGCCCTGCGGCGAACCTACCTGCGTCGTCCCGAGTTGTTGGCGCGGGTTGAGCTGACGAAGGAAGACCGGCTGCTCCTGACCGAGGTGGTTAGAGAGCTCTCGGAGCGCACCTAGGCCGAGGAGTCTTGGCAGAAGAAGGCGGGCCAGCGGCGAGGGAATACCTTCACGGGTGTCCTCTCGTTGGGGCGGCGAGCTACTGAGCCCAAGGCCGTGTTAGTGGGGGCGAGTGGTAGGATTAGGATAAGGTATCGCAGAAGGCGCCGAGGGGATCGGTCCCTAGGGCGCTCCCTGTACCAGTGCCTCGGGGCGATCCAGGCACGCTGATGTTGGCAGTATTGGGAGAGTGGGACAAATGGACGAACTCATCCGTTCAGTTGAGGAGCGACATCTGAAGAAGGACATCCCTGCCTTCGGCCCTGGCGATGTTGTTCGGATTCACTATCGCGTTCGAGAGAAGAGTGACCGCGGCGAGGAGCGTGTGCGTGTCCAGGTCTTCGAGGGACGTGTGATCCGCCGCCGCGGCTCTGGCACCAGCGCCACCTTCACTGTGCGTCGGGTTACCCACGGCATTGGTGTGGAGCGCTCCTTTCCACTGCATTCGCCACTGATCGAGAAGATCGAGATCGCCAGCCAGCCTGGCGTACGGCGCGCGGCCCTTTACTATCTGCGCGAGCGGGTAGGTAAGAAAGCCCGGCTGCGCCAGCGTGCTAGGAAGCCTGCTGCCCAGAAGCAGGTGCAGCGTGCCACTCGGCAGGGCGACTCCGAGGCTCCACCGACTTCGGAGGGCTAGTCTGTAGTGCTTTCCGACGAGGGTATCGCCAATCTACTGTCCTTCACCAACCCTTGGGAGGTCGTGGCCTTACTCGCGGCCTTTGTTGTCCCGCGATTACTAGTGGCCCCGGTTTCCCCCAGTCGCCGATGGCGGGCCTACGTTCTGGAGCTCATCGACAGCGGTATCCTCGCTGTGCTGCTGATCTTCTGTATCGTGCGGCCTTTCCTCATTCAGGCTTTCCTAATACCCTCGGGTTCGATGCACCCGACGTTGTATGAGGGCGACCGCATAATGGTCAATAAGCTG
>JAKORR010000072.1 GCA_029777735.1 Armatimonadota bacterium
ATCGGGGCGAAAGACGGGCGGCGGCACGGGTATCTCGTCAAAGCCACCGTACTTGCTGCCCCATAGCTCATTGACGCGGTCGATCGAACCGTGTTTGGCCTTGAGCCAGGCGTGCCAGTTGGCCCGAACAAAGCCGCAATTCTGCAGGTCCAGGCTTAGTGGCTCATTGCTCAGACAGATGCTGTGCAGCGCTGGATGGTCCTTGACTTTAGGGATCATGTAGCGCAGGTATCTCTCCAGGACCTGTCGCGCCTCCGGGGCGTGGACGCAATAACGGAAGAAGCCGCCGCCGCAATCCTTCAGGTGAGGCCACTTCTCAAGGGCCCAGGCCGGGAAGTAGTGCGGACTTATGAGCAGGTTCACCTGGACGCCGGCCTTGGCGGCCCGGTCACAGACGTCCAAGAACTCGCGAATCGCGTTGTCACTGTACTCAGTTTCGCTGGGCAGAACACTGTTGGGCCCAAACTCTACCTGCATGACGTTGAAACCGTAGTTGGGGAAGATCTGGGTATCACGGCGTGCCTGGCCGAAAGGTCCCATGCCGATGAAGATGACTGGACCGCGTTGCTCGCGGCCGTCGGGCCAGCGCAGGGTGCCGATGAAGCTCGGGCCACTGATCTCCACAGGGCTAGTGACGTACTTCGGTGCCTCAGGGTACTGAGTCTGGCCCAGCGCGCGGCGGACGATCCGTTCCACGTCGTCAACCTCGCCCCACGCCCGGGCCAATTCCCCATGCTGCAGGTCCTGGTCGATGAAGACGAGGAAATTATCCGCTATCGTCAGGGTGACCTTGGGGTAGGCGTCTCTCGGCCCTAGGGCCTTGACACGCTCGCGGAGCTCCTCAATATGTGGTCTCAGCGTGGCGAGTCGCTCGCGAATCCGGGGCTCGGTGATCAGATCGAAGGATCGCGTCGCCTCGGCGATGCCGTCCGCGGTCACTTCGACGCGCATTTCGCCGCCTGTCGTCTCGGACAGCTCCCTGGCGAACTCGAAGTAAGCGCAGGCTGCATCGGCAGGGACGGCGGCCGTCTGCTCATCAAGCAGTTGTCCCTGGCGCGAGAGCCTGACACGCAGTGTCTTGCCGGCGGCATTCATGGCGTAGCCCGTGACCCACAGCTCCCTGCCAAAGACGAAGGAGCTGGACGGATACTTGTCGGGTTCCCAGGGGTTCACTGGCGTGCCCAAGCGGCCGCGTCCAGCCACGTCCACTTCGAGGCGCGGCGTGGCGGCAGCCTCAAGGACGAAGGGGGTGGCTTCCGCACCCTCCTCAAGCTTCACGTCATCCACCCACACGCCCCGGGTGGGGCTCTCGGTGATGACCATGATGCGAATCTCGGTCTCGTTGGCCTCGGTGGTGAAGGTCTGCTGGACGCGCACCCACTGGCCGTTGGTGGAGGCACGCGGGAAGTAGACCCTCACACGCCATCGATCAGCGCCGCCGACCCAGGCAATGCCCGGCGAATCTCCGACCAAGACGTAGGCCGACAGCGTGTAGGTTGTTCCGGGCCTAACCTTGACTGGTTCGGCGTAGAGCATCTGTGCGTAGACGTGTGCGCCTAAGGGTGTCCCGTTGGTTAGTTTGATGCTACGTCTGCCCGACCTGGCGCACGATTCGTCAACGGTCATGGTGGCATCCGTGTTACGCTTGTCAAAGCGCCAGAACGCGGGCATGCCGTTGCGCAGCTCCTCGAAGGAACCGTTGAGGAGCAGATTCTCGCCTACCACAGCTGGCCTGACCTGGAGCATGGTCTGTCCCCTCTCGAGCATGATGGGCATCTGAAACTCTGTGGCCTCGGGGCCCTCCTCCAGTTGCACGCTGTCTATCCACAATCCGTCCGTCCGGGAGTCGACGTTGATACGTGGCTCAAGCTGCTTCTCGTCGCCCTGGGTGGTAAAGGTTAGGGTAAAACGCTGCCACTGGTCACCGGTCGGTTTGATGCCCATGCGGCGCTCCCACTTGGGACCACAGCCGAACCACGCCGCGCCTGGGTCCTGGCTCCGCGCGTAAAGTGAGAGCGTGTAAATCTGGTTGGGCTTGACGTTGAGACGGGTGGTGAAGGTGCCGTAGACATGAGGTTCCTGCCCGTGAGGGTTGGTCAACTTGACGCTGCGCTTGCCAGTGTGCGCTACCGTGTCGTCGACGATGGCCTTCGCGCCCGCGTGAACGTCCATGAAGTGCCAACCCACGGGCATCCCGTCATCACCCGTCACCTCAAAGCTCGGGTTGGGCACCAGGTTGCCCTGGGCGACGGACTGCGCGTGGAGAGCCGCACTGAGGCCAAGGAGAACCACAGCCAGCACGGTCAGGCATGGGATAAGGCGTGGCCAAGAACGCATTAGTAGATCACCTCAGGGCCGGACTTGCGACTTCTTTGGAACCCCGGGAACTCGCGGGGGCCCAAAGGAATCCTTCGGTTGACGGGCATCTACAGACTAGGTGACTTCGCCGGCGTATCTGCTGTTCCTGCGCAGCGTGGTGTCACAAGGGATGTCGTCCCAGCAAGAGCCCGGACAGTCCCACCTCACACACTACCGTCACCTCTGCTTGCACCTATGAGGCTATAACCAGTATAAGTACTTGCTGGTGATCGACACCCACTGCCACATATTGCCCGCCTTGGACGACGGCGCCAGGATTCTCGACGAAGCGGTCGAAATGGCCCGTGGGGCCGCAAAGGCCGGAACGCGAGTGATCGTGGCCACGCCGCACTGGGCCGCCAGGGGCCCCTCGGCGACGGGTGACTTCCTCCGTCGACAGACCGCAGCCCTGGGGGAGGCACTCGCAGCCAACGGAGTAGACGTGCGGGTCGAGCCGGGTGCTGAGGTAGCATTGACGCCCTCGCTCCTCGAGACTGCCGGCCCAGATACGCTGCCCACGTTGGCAGGCAGTGAGTACGTCCTAGTCGAAATGCCCACGTACTTGGACTGGGACCTGGCGCGCCGGGTTTTCTTCGAGCTGCAACTTAGGTCCGTCAAGATCATTCTTGCCCACCCGGAGCGCACCGCAGCCCTGTGCGAGAATTATGAGCGGGCCCAGGAGTTGCGAGCAGGGGGCATCAAGCTGCAAGTGGTGCTGCCCAGCTTGGTCGGGCAGATGAACAGATTCATCCGAGCGCTGGCGCGCAGGCTTGTGCGGGATGGCCTGGCGGACCTGCTTGCCAGCGATGCCCATGACGCTGCGCCGCGGTCGGTGCAACTCGCACGGGCACGGAAGCTAGTAGACAAGCTGGGGGGCCCGGGAACCTTCGAGCGGCTGACCGTGACCGGGCCGGCAAGTCTTCTGGGGATCGACACATAGGGTCACAGGGCTCGGTGGGAATCTCGTCGTTTGCAGGAGGTGGGTCAGACTATGATAGGCACAGTGCTTCTATCGCTTGGGTTAGCTGGGGCGTTGCCGGCGGCGCCTGCAATGCTGCTAAGCTTCGAGGCTGGGGCGCCCTATGTAGCCGACATCAGCGGCAATCGTCTCCACGCCCTGCTTCACGGCGGGCATGCACTCGCCGAAGGCCCCAGGCCAGGCCTGCGCGCCTTGGTCCTGCGCGATGGAGCCTGGCTGGAGCTGCCCGAGGCGCGCCTACTGCTGGGCGACCGGTGCAGCGACGGGACGATGGCGCTGTGGGTCAGGCCCGATTTCGACCCTGCCGGTCTCCCAGGCGGCACGTGGGAGGGCTGGGTTACGATTCTGTACATCCAGAAGCGCTCGGGCAACGGGTTGCCCGACGGTCGCAACGAGATAGGCCTAACGCTCCACGGCCCGCAGCTTATCGCCAAGGTCGTCGGCGGGGAGGAGCTCAGCCCCTTTGCCGTCCGCCCGTGCCCACTTAAGCAGGGACAGTGGACGCATCTCGCCATGACCTGGTCGCCCACGGCGCGGCGCTTGTACGTGGACGGACAACTTGCCGCTGAAGCCACTGGGCAGTTTTCGCCAACACTCCTGGACGACTTCCCGGCCGCCGTAGGCAGGCACCCGTCGTCAGGGAAGTGGTTCTTCACAGGCGCCGTGGCCGACCTGCGACTCTACCGCGAGCCCTTGAGCGCGCAGGAGGTAGCCGACGTGGCGCAGTGACCGGCGGCGCGGGCCCCCACGTTGCCCAGACAGCCCAGGTCGTTGTTACCCACAGCCTGATACGACCAAGGACAGAGGCGGTGAAGAACCAATGCACCGGGAAGTTTTCTGGCTTTGTGTGATGCTGATGCTCTTCAGCGCGATGATGATGCCAGCAGCCGCCCAGGCAGCGGCCCGCTGTGTGGCGACCTACGCCAGCGGCCAGCAGGCCACGACGGACGACGTCATACTCGACTACAGCGGCTTTGGGCACGATGCCCGAATAGCCGATGGCGCGCGTCTGCAAGCTGGCCTGCTCGATTTGGCCAAGGGGCATCTACGAATGCCCTCGGGGCGCGAGCTGTTTGGGCCACGGGCTACGCGCGGCGCTGTTGCCTTCTGGGTACGTCCGGCCTTCGACCCTACGGCGGTCGAGTACGCAATCCTCTTCTATTGCATGCAGACTGACGGGAACAGCCTGCCCGACGGCTATGACGAGATAGGGATCTACGTGGACAACAAGCAGTTGGCAGCGAGGGTGGTGGGCCCAGATTCCACCATGCCCTTTGCGCGGCGGCCGGTGGCGGGAGGGCTGGCGGAGGGGAAGTGGACGCATGTGGCGCTATCGTGGCGGCCGGGCGTGCGCGAATTCTACGTGGATGGAGCGCTGGCAGTGCGGCGCGAGGCCCCCTATGAGGCCACCCGACTGGACGACTTCCCGGCGGAGCTGGGCCGCCACGTGTCATCAAAGGGCTGGCGCGCACCGGGCACCTACTCCCGGGTGACGCTGTACGACGACGCCCTAACCGCCGATGAAGTGATGGTCTTGGCGGCGGAGAGGCCCGAACCGCCTGCGACTGAGCCCCCCAGGGCCCTTTTCGCCTCGTGCGAATGGGGACGCCCGTGGCTGGGCCAGAACAAGGTAGCGGCAGAGCTCCGCAACCTCGGACAGCAGCCGCTGGACCTGCGAGTGATCCTCGAGCTGTCGGCTGGGCCACAGTTTGAGCGCAAGCAGGCCGGGGCACAGAATGTGCGCCTGGCGCCCGGAGCGGAACAGCCAATAGAGTTGGCCTACGAGCTTGCTTCTGACGGGCCTGTCATGATGGCTCTTCTGGCCACGGACGCCGCGACAGGCCGCCTGCTGGCCGGGCGCAACTGCCACGCCTACATCCCTCCGCTGCTGGCGTCGCTGGACGAGCAGGGGCGGGTGCTGGCCGAGCTCTCGACGGCGCCGAACCTTTCGGCGGACCTGAAGCAACGACTGGCCGACGCTCAGCAACAGCTTGATCAAGTGCGCGAGGAGTTCCTGGCCGGACCCTCCGCGGCCGGCAAGGAGGGAGAGGCGCGGCTGGAGGAGCTACGGGCGCAACTGGCCAGCATCGAGCAGGAGACCGCGCGACTGGCGAGTTTAGGGAGAATCAGAGCCGCGGCGCCTGGCGAGCCCTTCGTCCTCGGATGGACGCACGGCACGATCAAGGTGCTCAAGCAGGATCCCTTCCCTGGCCGTCTGGAAGAGCCTATTGTGCTGGAGGCGGCCCGCGGCGAGTATGAACCGGCGCAGCTCTTCCTTTTTGCCACCACTCAGCCCCTGGAAGGCGTCAAGGTCGAGTTGTCGGACCTACACGGACCAGGTGGCACCAGCATCGGCCGCGAGTGCCTTTCCTGGCGGCTCGTTGGCTACGCGGTCACTACCAAGCCCACGTATAGGGTGGACTACGTGGGCGAGTGGCCCGATCCCCTTTACACGGTGGACGAGTTCGCGGTGCCTGCAGGCGAGCACCAGATTGCATGGCTGACGGCCTTCGTGCCACGCGACGCTAGGGCCGGAGACTACTCCGGCCAGGTGACAGTCACAACGTCGGTCGGACGGCGGTCGTTGCCTTTGCACCTGCACGTGTGGGACTTCGATCTGCCTGAGAGGTCAAGCCTGCCTACCATGTACGGCCTCAACTGCTGCGGGCGGTGGCAGTCCAGCATGGATGTAGACAAGTATGCGCGCAACGCTGCTGAGCATCGCGTAAGCCTGGGATTCCCAGGTATCCTGTGGCGAGGGCCTAAGGTACAGCCTCCGAGCTTCAACTGGTCCGGCCACGGCCAGGTGACCTTTGTGGTGCGCGGCGAGGGCGCTGGGCTTGACACTGGCGCGCTCTACCTCGTATGTGAGGCTGAAAGGGGTAACCGGGCAACCTACGGACCCTTCGTCCTGAGCGCCGAGGCCCGGGACTTCAGCGCGAACCTGCGCGAGCCGCGAGTCTTCAGGTCGGCGAGGTTCGAGTGGCGCGGTACAGGGCCAGTGCGTATCGAGATTGGTCCGATGAAGTTATCGGACGGGGAGACAGAGCGCCTGTTCGACGACTTTGCACAGACCGGCTGGTGGTTGCCGGCCGGGTCTGCCAGCGAGGCATCGGTGCAGGGCGGCAAGTTGGTACTGGGCGTGAAGGCCCCGGAGAATCCTTCCCGGCCCTACGAGAGTTGGCCCGCGGCCGAGCGCTTGGCCTCCGCCTCACACGCCGATACCGACTGGATCATTGACTTCAGCGAGTTCGACGCGGCTGTGGAGAAGTACTACCCGTGGGCGGCCAATGTCATTTGGGTGCCGCTGCCCGGCGTGCCACGCGAGGCGACGCTGGAGGAGGCTCGTAAGATAATAGCCGAGTCGGGGCTGGTGCGCCTGGCAGCGGAGTATGAAAAGCACCTGCGCGACAAGGGTTGGCTGGACGTCGCCTATACATACCTGTGGGATGAGCCGGAGGGCAAGCAATACCCGGTTGTGGATCTGCTGACGCACACTGTGAAGGAGGCCGCGCCCGGCCTGCGCAACATGATGACGGCACGAGGCTTCCCACCAACCCTGGCCGCGGTGGATATCTGGTGCCCCGAGGTCTATTCCTTCGATCCCGAAGGCGCAGAGCGTGAGCGCGCCGCTGGGAAGACGCTGTGGTGGTATGTAGCCTTCTCCTGCCGCCATCCTTACCCCAACTTCTGGATCGACTACCCAGCACTCGACTGCCGCGTGGTCACATGGCTGACCTGGAAGCACCGCATCCAAGGCTTTCTGTACTGGTCTATTAGCAACTGGACGAACACCCAAGACCCGCTGCGGGAACAGACTTTCCCCGGCGCCAACGGCGATGGGACGCTGGTCTACCCGGGTGACGACGGCGGGCCTATCGACACGGTGCGCTGGGAGAACATCCGTGAGGGTTTAGAGGACTATGAGTACTTCGTGCTGCTCAGGCAGCGGGTGGAGCAAGCGGCGGGCAAGGCTGACCCCAAGGTGATAGAACTGGCGCGGCGGCTGCTGACTATAGACGATGCCCTCGTCAAGGACTATGCGAACTGGTCGGCAGACCCAGAGGCCTACCTGGCAGCCCGCCGCGAAATGGCCAAGACTATCGAGGAGCTGGGCTGAAGTTCCTTTGGCGCCTGCTCAGTAGCCCAGCCGGAGGAGTGGGGTGCTGCGCTCCCAGGTGTGGTCACGCTGAGCTGCGGGCGTCGCAAGGGAGGCCTCGCGCAGGAGTGCGATGTGCGCCTCGACAGCCGTCGCGATCTCGCTGCTGGCTTCAGCCGAGGGTCCGACGCACCTCAGCGTTGTCGGCAACCTCAATCGCCAGGAAGTTGGCCCAGTAACGTCCGTCCTTCGTCCGCTCGAGTACCTGTTCCTCGGCCAGTGTCTCGGCCTCCTCCCTCACGTAGGTCGGGTGAGCGCAATCTCTGCCCCGATTTGTTCGGGCGTCTTGACTTCATTGTTGACAGCCAGATAGAGGCTCTGCGCCAGGCGTCCTCTCATGAGGACAAAGACGTCGGTAGGGCCCAAGCCGTTGGAACCAACCCACAGATGAAGACCGACAAGCGCCCCACGCCAGGATTCGCTGGACAACCCGCTCCCTCTGGGCTGCCCGTCAGCCTGCCTCGGCAGGAGCACCAGACACACCAACACCACCAAGATGCTGGGCAGTCCTGATCTTTACCTCCTACTTCCTCACACAGCCTGCTCCTTGGACACTCCTTCGCCCTACGTAGGGCGTGCCCGGCCGTGTGGGATATGGCGCATCCTTACTTATCGTCCCGCTGCTCCGTGGAAGCCAGGCAGGATTCGCTCTCCGCGCTGGCGGCACCGACAACCATCCCTGTGATTCTTGCCTAGCCTGAGGCCCAACAGAGCACCGGCCCCCGGGAGCCAGTCTACCGGCCCGCGTGCTACGGCAACAGGCGCTCGGGCCTGATTCGCGGCCACACCCGGGCAGCTCGGAAACCCTCGGCGTACTCCGTGCTGCACTCGAGGCCCCGACGCATAGCGACCGTGCCCACGAACTGCAGGATGTCGATATTGTCGTGGTCCTTCAGCCACTTAAGCTGGCTCTCGTGGCGTCGCAGCATCTCGATCTTGGTCTCGAAGGTGGCCGTGATATCCACGTAGTACTCGGGATTGAAGCCTGCGCCCGCAAGGCTGTCCATGTAAAACAGTGCCGCGATTTGTTTCTGGGCTGGGACGTTGGGCAAAATGTTGGGCAGACTCGACAGAAAACTAGCCGCGAAGACCAGATCGGAGCAGGCGCGGTGGTCCGGGTGATAATCGTCGGGGTTGTGCGTGATGATGATGTCCGGATCGGCCCAGCGAATCAGCTCGACGAACTTCTCCCGCGTGTGCCGGTCGTGGAAGAGCCACTCATCCTCTTCGTCGAGGAAGCGAACCTCGGCCCCGAGAACACTGGCAGCAGCTGTGGCCTCTTCCCTACGGATTCCACGCAATTCCTCGGGCTTGAGCACGGCATGGCCGGCTGCGCCATCCGTGGCGATCCCAATGAAGACCTTGTGGCCAACCCCGGCGTAGCGCGCCAGCGTGCCGCCACAGAGGATTTCGATATCGTCTGGATGAGCGCCGACCGCGAGTACGCAAAGCTTGTCCATCTCCGTCACCTCCAGCAATTAGAAGAGCCTGCCAATGAGGCGCGCGAGCTCCTCCCCGTTGACCAGTTCGAAGCCGACGGTAACAGGCCCGAGACGGCGACCACCGTGGAGCTGCACGATGCGGCTCGCCTCCACGGCATGTGCAAGGTCAATCTCAACCTGCAGCGGTTCAGCGAGGCTCAGGGGTCTAGCAGAACCGCTCTGGGCAGACTGCAAGCCTACTGCTACGGCCTGAGCAATCAGTTTCCGAGCCTGCGGAGGCGGCAACATCCGTGCACACTCGCGTGCTAGCGCCCACTTCACAGTGGCCGTCGCGACCCAGGGTAGGAGCTCCTTGGCCTCACGGGCAACCGCAGCGTCGCCGGTGACTGCGACCACGGGTACGTCGTGCTTCCCGGCGTGCAGGGCGCTCAGGCCCGTCTCGCCTATCACTGTGCCATTGACGCGCACCGCGAGGAAGGCCTCCGAGAAGGTATGGCACATCAGGCCGTCAGGCGTGCAGGCACGGGCATGATAGCCGAGCAGAACCGCAGCCTCGAAGGAGTCATCGATGCCCGCCACCATCAGGGGCTCGTTCTGCCAACCCTGGATGACCTGTGCCCTGGCGTCCAGCTCCTCGACAAGCAAGTTGTGAGCCCCGCCATGAGCGTCCTGAACCAAAACCTCCGACGCGCCTGCCTCGAAGGCCGCTGCTACGGCTGCGTTGACGTCCGCCGTCATCAGCTTGCGGCCCTCGGGGTAGTTGGGCTTGCCGCTGCTGGCGGCCCGCCAGCTCGCGATGCCGCTAACGCCCTCCATGTCACAAGACAGGTAAACCTTCACGAGAATCACCTCTGGGCCGGGTCCGCCAGTCCGGAGCGAGGGCCCGTCCTGAACAGATGTGACTTAGCCTTCGCGGAGAGACTATCGGCGTGAGACCAGAACTCCTGACTTGCGCGACCCAGATACCCGCGAAGAAAGTATAGTGCTCTGTCTGCGTGCCGGGTCCTTCCACAGCGGGCCACAATGTGCGCCGGGGCGCAATCCGCGCCGCGGGACCTTCATGGCTGCTATGTTAGGCCCAGGTTTGCGCCCTGGGCGTTGAGCCGGGCCATAAGCTGGGCCGGATCCACCTCGCGCGGTGTGATGCCTGCGTCAGCCGCCAAGGCCGCCGCTGTACCTGCTGCCTGGCCGGTGGTCGACGAAGGTGAGGGTACAGATTTCGACTGCCAGACTTCTTTGCTGGGCCAATAGGCCACTCTCGCGCGATCGAGCGTTCTACGATCTCGGCGGGCAGACCGAAAGCGAAAGTCACCTGGCGTCCCTAGCCGTGGAACCCGCCCAGGCAGGGAAGCGCTCCGGCCGTAGCCATGCCCCCGGCAAAACCGAAGCGCTCCAGCAAGACGGTGCGGGCTCCACATTGCGGGCAGCGGTGATGGCGGCGCAAAGACCCGCAGGACCGCGCTCCCCCGCCACCACTACATCAGCCGACGATAGCACCCAAAGGTCCCGCGCCGGTTCGTGCACGAACGCCAAGGGTGATCACCTCACCAGTGAGTCTTCGCTGTCATGCTCAGCAACCCTCCGCAGCGCGAGCAGGCCACAACATCCTCGGGGCCCGCTTCCAACCAGGCGTAGTGGCCAGCGTGGGCGAATGCATTATCCCCAGCCGGGGCTCTTATTCTCGTGAAACACGGACTTGCCACTCTGCAGCCCGACGGGCTGCCCGGACGGCGCGAGAGCATCGGCAGGCAGGAATCGGGCCGGCCCTAGAGAAGAGTGGAATGGTTCGTCGAAATGTCCCAAGTGCGGTGTGGTGGTAGATCCGAAAAGCTGGTCGGCGTGTCGTTAGTGTGATGCCAGAAGAACACCAGTTGTTTGTGTGCGGCAAGCGCTGCTTTTTGCTTGTCGAAGAAGAGGGCTGTATTTATTCTGCTGCTTCTGGCCCTCGCCGCCCTGCTGTTAGGGTCTGCTGCTGCATCGCCCACAGTAAGCAGTGACGCCACTCGCGCCGGGAGGAGATAGACATGGCAATGTACGAGTACCGCGTTGTCCAAAGCGCGGCAGGCACAGCGGTAGGCCATCTGAACGATCGGATCAATGCCATGGCGGAGGAGGGATGGGAAGTAATGCTGATGTCGGGCTCGGAGACGGTCAACATCTTGATGCGGCGGCCCAAGGCTGCAGCGAGTGATCAGCCCGCTCCCACTCAGCCGCCCGCACCACCGACCACCGAATAGCCAGGAGGCACTGAGCATGGCCAATGTACGCTTAGCGCTCATCGGTTGCGGCCGAATGGGCCGAAGTTTGGTTTCCGCTCTTCCACTGATCCCCGAGGGCGAGCTAGTCCTGGCCGTGGACGCCAAGGTCGAAGCGGCGGAGAAGCTCGCGGCGGAGTTTGGCTGTGAGGCCACTTCGGACTTGCATGGCGCCCTGGCTCGCGAAGACCTGGACGCTGTCATCATTGCCACGCCCAACAACAAGCATCCAGAGCACGCGATTCTGGCAGCCCGCGCCGGGAAGCATGTCCTCACCGAGAAGCCCATGGCCCTGCACGCCGAGGACGCCGTCGCGATGATCCGCGCGGCTCATGAGGCCCGCGTGAAGCTGATGGTGGCACAGGTATTGCGCTACGTCACGCCCTTTGTCTGGATGATCGAGCAAATCAAAGGCGGAGCGTGGGGCGAGCCCTTCTCGGGCCAAGTGACTCGCCTGTCGGGCGGGTGGACGGGCGGTTCCTACGACGAGCCCTGGCGACACTCTATGGCCGAGTCTGGCGGTGCGCTCTTCGAGATCCACGTGCACGAGATTGACTTCATGTGCTGCGTCTTCGGGCGACCCGAGGCCGTTTGGGCCGTGACAGGCCAGTTCTTCTTGGATGACGTGGACTACTACGACACCGCGGAAGTCCTCGTGCGCTTCGAGGGTGGGAAGCCCGTGCAGTTCTTCACGGGCAACTGCGCCATCGAGGGGGTCTATGACGGCAAGATTCTGTGCACCGGTGCCAATGCCTACTTCAACCGCGGCACTGGCCAGGTCCACGTGCGTCTGGCTGATGGCACAGTTATCGAGCCCAATGCCCAGGAGCTAGCTGCCGCCTATGAGCCCGGTGTCAAGCGCGAGGTGCGAGAGTTCGTCGAAGCAGTGGCCTACGACCGTCCGGTGACAATCCCCGGCGAGGAAGGCCTCCGCGTCGTCGAGATCGCCGAGGGCGCGATCCTTGCGGGCGAGCAAGGCGAGGTGATTTCCTTGCCATTGGTACAGGTGTGAGAGGCAAGGGGAGACTACGTTGCATCTGTGAGGAATCGTGCTAGGAAGCGAGCAAACATGAGCGAGGTGAAGCTGCGCAGACTGCTGGAAGA
>JAKORR010000773.1 GCA_029777735.1 Armatimonadota bacterium
CGGGGGGAGTGGCGACAGGAGGGCTGCCAGTGGCTTGCCATAGCGCGCGTGAAACTCGAAGTTCTTAGGCTGTGGCACAAGCTGCCAGACGCTTGGCGGCTTTGGCGGAGTGCCGAAGACGATCCGGCACGCGAAGACCCCTCGGTACATTACCTGGCCTTGCCGCTCATCGATCATCAGCTCTAGCCGGGCTAGGCCGGGCGCCGCGGGCGTTCCGGGAAGCTTCACGCGGGCCTCACCCTTCGCCCCGGCGCCCGGCATGTACGAGCCGAACTTCACGGGCTGCTCGCCGGGCCAAGCTACTGTGGTAGCCACATGAATCTCTTCCGCAGGCAGAATCGTTGGGTCGAAGCACAGCTCATAGCCGTCGTCGGCAAAGTGTTCCAGCCGAGGCTCCAGCGGCGCGGGCCCGGTGTCACCTATCGGCTCCAAAGGCACGAAATGTGTGGGCGGGTGCAAACAGAACTGATCGATGTCGTAGTGACAGGTGCCGATGCCCCCGAAAACTATGCGCGTGATCCTGGCCGTGTCCCAGGGACGGCCCTCGCGCTGGAAAAAACTTGCAACGGGTATGAGGCAGCGCTGCCAGCGGTCGCCGCTTACGGTGAACCAGCGGGAAAAATCGAAGCTCTTGCCGTCGGGCGTGGTGCCGAGCACAGCGAAGCGCACCTCGCAAGGCTCGCCCTGTCCACGCACCCAGAAGCTTACGTAAGGCCATTCCCCCGTGCGCCACTCCGCCTGCTCGGGCAGGAGGGGAGCTACGCCGTTAGCGCCCCTGGTGACGCCCTTGAAGACGACCCGCAGGGCCCCAGCGCCGAACTTTGGCTTGGGCGCAGGCTCTACGCGGCACTCACCACCGCCCCAGGGGTTGCCCCACCAGCCTTCGATACCTGTGTCAAAGTCGTACAGAACTATGGGTCTGATTGGCGCGGCGGCCAATAGCCCCGCCGCAACCAGCGCTGTTACACCCGGCACGGCTTCTTACCTCCAAGGTGTGATCGAACAGGGGATGGCAGTCCTACCCGGATGCGTTCCACGGCACCTGCAAGCGGGAGCCATCCCAAGGCACGGCCTGCAGACCGCCGCTCATCCCGCGGCGGCCCCCAGGGTCCTCGAGGCACGGGACCTCTGGACTCCGGTAAACCTTTAAACCTTTGGGGACGCCCCAACTGTCTCCCAAGTCTTGGCCACGGACGAGATAGCGCTGCCTTTTTCACTCTGTTCGCTCCATATGAGCGTGTGACTCCCCGGGCGAGGCCGCTAGGCGATCTCCAGCTCCAGCACCGTCTGTGAGTGTGCCGGGAAGGTGTGGATCAAGCAGTTGCCGCCCACCATCTCCCGTGCTACCAGCTTCACTCGCTCCGGCTCCTCAAAGCTGTTACACGCGTTCGGCGAATCCGCCGTCAGCGTCCGCACGAAGGCGTGATCTGTCATCCGCGGCCCTGCTACCGTTACCTCCGCTTCCACGTCCGCGCTCTCGTGCGCGTTTACAACACTCACCACCAGACGCTTTCCTGCCTCGTCTAGTGTTGCCACGGCGTCCAAGTATGGGAATGCCTGGTCCGGTATGAAGTCCACGCCCCAAGTTTCCACGTCCGTCCAGCAGTCCACCAGTGTCGCCCCCGCCACGTTCGCCGCCAGCCACAGCGGCCAGTAGATTGTCTGGCGGAGCAGGCTATCGGACCGGGTCCTGATCGGAGCGATTACGTTCACCGTTTGCGCCAGGTTCGCCATCTTTACGGTATTGCAGTGGCGCTGCATCATGTGCAGGAAGATTGCGTCTGCCAAGGCATCGCGCAGGTTGTAGGTCTGCTGGTGTTCGCCCGTGTGGTAGCTGACGTTCCACTCGTCTAGGCTGATCCAGAGGGGCCGAGCCATGCGTCGATCGCGCCGCACCGCCTCGATCAGGCCCTCCACGGCCCGCAGGTAACGCTCGAACTCATAGGCGCCGGCCAGGCAGCTGTAGTAAGGACTGTCATTCCGCGGTCCCCAGTCGTAGTGCAGCGCCGTGTAATCGATGAAGTCAGCCGTGCGCTCTAGCACCTCCAGGTCCCAGTGCAGCGAAGCCATGTTGCCTGTGCCGCCGCAGGCGACCAGCTTGATGCCTGGGTCCAGACGCTTGAGCACCTTTGCCCAGTCGCGCGCCTGCCAGGCGTAATCCTCGGCCCGCTTGTGCCCTATCTGAAAGTCGCCCCAGATCTCGTTGCCCAGGCCCCAGTATACGACCTTGTGCGGCTGGGCATAGCCATGCGCATGGCGCAGGTCGGCATAGTGAGTGCCGCCCTCGCCGTTGCAGTACTCCACCCAGGCGATCGCCTCGTCCATCGTCCCGTTGCCCATGTTCAGGCAGATGTAAGGCTCCATCCCAGCGGCGCGGCAGTAGTCCACAAACTCATTGGTGCCGAAGGTGTTGGGTTCGACGGCATGCCAAGCCAGCTCGGGCCGAGCGCGTCGCTGCGGCCCCACCCCGTCCTGCCAGTGATAGCCCGATGCGAAGTTGCCGCCAGGCCAGCGCAGGATGGGTGCCTTCAGGTCCCGGATAGCGTCGAGCACATCCAGACGAAAGCCGCGTTCGTCCGCCAGCGGCGAGCCGGGCTCGTAGATGCCCCCGTAGATGCAGCCGTCCAGATGTTCGATAAACTGTCCGTAAAGGTGGGGATGAATATCACCCAGTTTTCGTTCCGTGTTGATGATTATGCGGGCCATCAGTGTCGCCTCCGTGTCGCCCAAGCGCTAAGAACCTCAGGCTTGCCTCCGATTACCTAGGGCTTCGCCTCCGCCACGAACAGTCCTGCTGGAGTGTGAGAGATCAACCGCACAGTCGCCCGCAAGGGCAACAGAGGTCGGAGAGGGCTGGGCGAGTTCACTCTCTGGACTGGTGCTTTCGGCCACGGGAGACTGGAATCGGGGGAGGATTCGGGGCGGGTCGTGGATAATAATAGCTTATCGCGATTTGCAGCCCAAAGGAAAGGAAGGATACAGATGCCCCACATTGTTATGGCCTTCGCGTTCTTGGCGCTTGCTGCTCAGCCCCAAGGTAGAACCCTGGAAGCCTTCTCGTATCCCGACACGGAGACTGCTCGGCGACACTGGCATCCCCAGTTCGGCAGCTTGCCCGTGCGTGTCGAGAAGCTCGACGACGGCACTACCTGCTTAGCCCTCGATGCCGAATTCCAGAAGGAGGGCGACCGTGCTTGCTGGGACTGGAAGGCCGACCTGGATTTGTCACAGGACAGCGCTCTCGTCTTCGAGGCCTCGGCCACCAACGGCGCTATCTATGGCACCGTCGGCATTTACTTCGGCACGCCCAGCGGCTGGTATCCAAGCTATGTTGGGGCCTTGCCTAGCGAATGGACGCCATTGCTCTTCTCCCTGGACGCCTTCGGCAGGGAAGGTTCGCCCGACGGCTGGGACAAGGTCACGACCTTCCGCTTCTCGATCTGGAGCAACGCCCCTGGCAAGTCTACCTGTCGCCTGCGGAACTTCCGGCTGCTGCCGCGCAGTCAGCACCCCAATCTCCTCAAGAACGGTAGCTTCGAGATCACGGGACCGCCTGGCCAACCCTACGCATGGGGCAGCGGGCACTGGGGTGTGGGCGACCTGCCCTGGGCGGCCGATATGGACCTGTGGCGCCGCCACTGGCACGTCGACACGTCCGTCGCCAGGCATGGTCGCAATAGCCTGTGCATCGAGAACACGCCCGACCTGCCGCTGCTGCGCGCCGTGTCTGTGTGGCACACGCCGCCGGAGTCAGTACAGAAGCTGACCGCCTCGGCCTGGCTTCGGTCCGATCAGGACAAGCTGTCCGTCACGCTGCAGGTCGGTGGGCGCAGCACGAAGGCAGAGATAGGGCGCGAGTGGCAGCAGCTTGTGCTGAAGGAGATCCCTCGCACCAAGCATATGATCCTTGTGCTGTCGCCGGAGGCCCCGGGAAAGCTGTGGATCGACGCGGTGCAGCTCCAGCCTGGGGACGAGGCGACAGAGGAGTTCGAAGCAGCGCTGATGGATGATCTGCTGACGGTTCGGGAGAGCAAAGTGGACTGGTCACACCCGCGGCGCACGGCGGAAGTCGCGGCGGGTCGGACGACGACGGGCCCGGTGGCGCCCGCGAAGGTGTCCATTGACGAGAAGGGCCGCTTCCTGCTGGACGGGGTGCCCTACCTGCAGCACTCCCTGGGCCTGGAGTTCGTGTCGAATCTCGATATTCTCAACTTCGTCGCGAAGTCTGGATTCAAGGATGTGAGTACCCAGATTCGCGAATCGCTCACCACGGAGGACCTACGCGCGATCCTCGACCGTTGTGCCCAGGTGGGGCTACGGACAGTGCTCTGGCTGGATGGCCGCATACCCCGGGAGCGCTTCGCGGAGCACATCAAAGCCCTGAAGGACCACCCAGCGCTGCTTTGCTGGTATGTGTACGACGAACCCAGCGGCGACCAGTTCGAGGAAGCAAACGCGCGGCTGGCTCTGGCTCATGAGCTTGATCCGTCGCACCCGGCCCTCATCAACTACTTGCCCGATAAGCTCGAGGGGCATCAAGGGGATATCTACTCCACTGATGTGTACCCGATTCCGCACTCGGGCGTTATGGCGGCGATTAGGGCCGTAGCACGAATGAAAGCCGCTGCTGAGCAGGAGCGCAAGCCCGTGTGGATATGGCTGCAAGGCACAGGGTATGCCTACTGGATGGACCGGGAACCGACGCCACGCGAACTGTCCTGCATGGTCTACGGGTCATTGATCGAGGGCGCCCGCGGAATCTACTACTTCGCGCAGGTTCCGCGCACAAAGGAGTGCTTCGACGAGATGCGGGCGCTGTGTGTTGAGGTGGATACCCTCGCCCCGGCTCTCGGCAGCCTGGAATCGGCGCCAGAGGTCAAGTGCGAGACACAGCAGGTCCTCTGCAAGGCCTTTGCTCATGACAACAGGCTGTGGGTGGTGACAACCAACACACAGAACGGGGCCGTGGACGCGATACTCTCCCTACCCGGTGCCGCTGGGAGCGTCGAGGTGCTCTTCGAGGGCCGTCAGGTGCAGGCTGCGGACGGGGTCTGGAAGGACTCCTTTGGCCCCTACGAGCGCCATGTGTACCGGCTGCAGGCGCGGGCCGCGGTCGGACCACACCTGCCAGCGGGCTCTCTCGCGCGCTATCACGTGGCATCTACGGAGTAACCAACACCCACAACTGAGTGACTGTTGACGGAAGGCGCGGAGACCTCGCTGGCGCCGGAGGGCCTGACAAACTACGACTCCTGGCGCAAGATGCAGCCCGAGGCCGGCAGATTCAAGACCGGCGTGGGCTGTAGCGACTCTTCCTCTGAGCCCTGCAGGCGGACAAGAGACCCGTGGCTCTTGACATAGTGGAGTCCAGGGCGCTATTTTCGTAGGCACACACCATTCGGGGCCTGGCATGGGGCAGGCAGCGTCCTCGCCGTGGTCATGCCCTGCAGTGCTGGAGTGAGCTGGGGAAGGGCTAGTTTCCCGCATGTACCATCTGGGAGTAGACGCGTCGCATTGCAGGTACCCAAGGGAGCTGTTGCATGGCACAAGAAGATTCTCGGCGCGAGACTGTTGGGATTGTCGGTCTGGGATACGTGGGTCTTCCAGTGTCTCTGGCCTTCGCCGAAAGCGGGACGCAAGTGATCGGCGTGGACCTGGATCCCACCAAGATAGAGAGCCTTCGTCAATACCGCTCCTACGTCACCGATGTATCTGACGAACGTCTGCGGGCAGTGGCGGGCTTGTTCGAACCCACAAGCGACTATGGCCTCTTGGCCAATTGTGGCTCGATTGTGATATCCGTGCCGACGCCCTTGGCCAAGACGGGCGAGCCGGACATTTCGGCTGTCATTTCCGTCTCCCAACACCTGGGCTGTGTCTTGAGGCCGGGCATGCTTGTGGTACTCGAGAGCACTACTTATCCCGGCACCACCGAGGAGGTGGTGGGGCCGATACTGCAGGAGGAGAGTGGCTTGGTGCCGGGCAAGGACTTCAGTCTGGCCTACTCGCCCGAGCGCATCAACCCGGGCAGTAGCACCCATGCCGTTCATGACATCCCTAAGCTTGTCGGGGGTCTGACGCCTGCCTGCACCGAGCGGGCGGTTGCCCTGTACAGCCTTATAGTGGACCAGGTGGTGCCGGTCTCAAGTCCGCGCGTTGCGGAG
>JAKORR010000774.1 GCA_029777735.1 Armatimonadota bacterium
ACGCCCGGCCGCCTCAAGGCGAACCGGGCGCCAAACCAAAAACTCAACTCACGTCCCTATGCATAAAAAAACTCGACCGTTCACGCCAGCCTAATCCGCTTCACCGACCTGCCTGCGCCGAGGCTTCGGCAGGCAGGCGACCTGCGTTTGCTCCCGCTGCGCACCCCGCACCCAACAGGCCTACCTGGCCTGCGTCCGGCAGCTGAGCGAGCACTTCCACAAAGCCCCCGAGGAGGTCACGCCCGAGGAACTCCGTCAGTACTTCGTCCACCTCAAAACCGAACGTCACTTCTCCCGTTCCACCTCCACCCAGGCCATCTGCGCCACCTGCCTGCCGGCAGGCAGGTCAAGATGTTCTGGGAGAAATCCCTCCGCCGCCCCTGGCCCGCCGAAGTCCAACTGGTCCGCGCCACCCCAGAGTTCAAGCTCCCTGTCATCCTCTCCACCACCGAGGTGCGCCAGATCCTCGCTTCCATCACCGCCCTCGATCACCGCGTCGCGCTGTCCACCATCTACTCCTGCGGCCTGCGCCTGGGCGAAGCCCTCAATCTCGAAGTCCGCGACATCGATGCCCAACGCATGTTCCTCCACATCCGCGCCGGCAAGGGCAACCGTGACCGTTCAACGCCAGTGGGTTCCCAGTCGTCCCAAGTTCCTCGTCCACGTCCATCCCCTGGCCGATCACTACCGCACCCTCTTTCGTCAGGGCCTCCAACGCGATGCGTCCGACCTGCTCAAGACCTTGCCCGCTCGGGTCTGGAAGCAACGCTGGGTCGTGCATTGTCAACCGGCCGGTTCGGGGTAGGCTGCCTTGCGCTATCTGAGCCGCTACGTCTTCAAAACCTCGACCTCACCTTCCGCCCAGCGCGCGGGCAAGTGAGGAGACCAGACGAGAGACCCTTGATGGGGACCTCGAAGGACAGCAACCCGGGCCACGCCCCCACGCCAAGGCTGATCCGGGCGCACCGGCTGCACTGGGCGCAGACACTTTCCTCAAACAGATCCTCGCCGACTCCGGTTCCAGGTTGGCCGCGGCTTGGTTCAACCGGGGAATGTAAAGAACGGAGGAGGCGCTTTGACCCTCAGACCAAATCACGCCCTTGCCCCGCCTCCTCCGTTCTCTACATTCCTTTGGTCAGTTAGG
>JAKORR010000775.1 GCA_029777735.1 Armatimonadota bacterium
CTTCGGAGGTAGCCTATGCTTGAGGCTGGGCTGGGGCAGGGGAGAACAAGACATGCGAGACCAGGCAAACGCTTTTTGGCGACTGATGGACACGCTTTGATTCTTGCTGCACGTATATGGTGTTTGCACCGCTCGACGGTGCTAGAGCTGGGCTCTGTGGGTTGTGGGGTTGCTCAGGTCTAAGGGCAAGGATAGCATTCTCCGGGCTCGGGGTGGTCTAGGGGGAGGTTAGCCATCGGGGAGGTGAGGCAAGGGCCATGGGCAGGATGTACCATATAGAGGCCAGGAGCTTCGCGAGATGGCAGGTGGACCGTGCCGTTGCTGAGCGCTTCTGGCGCGACGCCAAAGCCCGCCCGGCACTCTCGAACGTGATCACGATATCCCGCGTGCACGGTAGCGGCGGCACGACCGTCGCTATGATGGTTGCCCGCGAGCTCGGTCTGAAGCTCTACGACAGGGAGATCATAGAGCACATAGCTCAGAGGCTTCGGACTGGGATGCACCAGGTGGAGTCCCTCGACGAGAGCTACTCCTCGACGATTGAGGACATTGTGCAGGGCGCTCTCGAGCGGCTGCCGAGCTCGGCTACTTACAGGCGCATCCTCGGAGAGGTGGTGCGGGGCATTGCCAGCCAGGGGAACGTGGTCATCGTCGGCCGCGGCGGTTCTTTCCTGCTGCCGCAGTCTCTACGTGTGCGGATCATAGCGCCCTTCGAGGTGCGCGTCGCTCGTGTCGTAGAGCTTGAGGGCATCAGCGAGCGGGAGGCGAGGCAGAAGGTGGCCCGGCTCGACGCCCAGCGACGGGCCTTCGCCAAGGCCCACTTCCGCCTTGACTCGTCCGACCCCACCCTGTACGACCTGGTGATTAACACGGAGCGCACGACGCTCGAGCAGGCGGCTACGCTGATAGTAACTGCGGCGCGGTACCGCCAGACCGCAGTAAAGGAAGCCTGACCTCTAATGTTGGAATTCTCCGTTGCGACCCTGTCGCATCCCACGGTGCTGATTCGCAACGCTCTGATCCTCGATGGCACCGGCACAGAAGGCTTTCGCGGTGATATTCTTTTGCGCGACGGACGCATCGCCCGCATGGGCGACTGCCGAGCCGAATCTGCGGCACTGGTCGTCGACGCCGATGGCCTATACGCTTCGCCGGGTTTCATCGACCCCCACGGCCACTCCGACTTGACTCTGCTAGCCGACGCCCGAGGTCTGAGCAAATTATCGCAGGGGATCACTACGGAGGCCTGTGGGCAGTGTGGTATGACGCCCTTCCCGGTGCCCGAGAGCGACCTCCCAGAGTTCCGCGGGTCTTTGTCGTACATCTGGGCACCTGTGGACTTGACCTGGCGGGACACCGCGGGCTACTTGCGTGCCCTTGCCGCAGAGCCGAGAGGTGTGAATCTGTGTCCCTTCCTGGGCGCCAACACGGTTGCGCTGGTCGCTGCCACTGAGGGCCGGACCGAGCCGGAGGAAGTGTACGTTGAGCCGGACGAGCTGAGAGGTCTGTGGGGCATAACCTTCGGCCTGGGCTACGAGCCGCTGAGCCAGTGGCCAACCGAAGCGCTGCTGGCGCTAGGTCGGGCAGCCGCTGGAAAAATGATTGAGCTGCACCTGCGCAACGAGGGCGGGGGACTACTGGAAAGCATCGAGGAAGCCCTTCTGCTGTCCCGGATACCCGGCGTCCACGTCGAGATTGCACACCTAAAGGCCGCTATGGATAGCAACTGGGGCAAGATGAGTTCGGCCTTGGCACGTATCGAGGAGGCTAATCGCGCAGGCGTTCGCATAGGCTTCAATGCTTATCCCTACACCGCCGGCTCCACTTTCCTAGCCTCCACGCTACCCTCCTGGATCCTTGGCAAGGGACATGCACAGGCTTTGGCGATGTTGCGAGAGCCTGAGATGCGTGCGAGGCTGAGAGAGGAGCATGCGCAGGGCAAGAGCTTCTATTCCTTGCCACCCGAACGCGTCCTTGTAGCCCAGGTCTCGAAAGAGAAGTGGAAATGGTCAGAAGGGTTGTCTCTGGCGCAGATGGCGGAGAGGCTTGGGGCCTCGCCCTTCGACGCGGCGGTCGACCTGCTCCTTGGCAATGAGGGCCAGGTCACCTCGATCTTCTTCACCATGTGCGAGGAGGACGTGAGACAGGCGCTGGCGCACCCGCTGGGCAGCATCTGCACCGACGGCCTTGCCTACTGCCCCGATGGCCCGACCGCAGCGGGCAAGCCCCATCCACGCTGCTACGGAGCCTTTCCGCGTTTCCTGGGCCGCTATGTGCGTGACACGGGCCTGCTGCCGTGGCCCGAAGCCGTGCGCAAGTGTACATCGCTGCCAGCGTCGCGCCTTGGCCTTCACGACCGCGGCCTTCTGCGCGAGGGATACGCCGCCGACGTGGTGCTGTTTGACCCCGAGAGCATCATCGATATGGCCGACTACAGCGCCCCGCACCGCCTGCCTGCTGGCGTGCAGTATGTGTTCGTCAACGGCACGATGTCTGTGGCCGGAGGGAAGTTTTCGGGAGATCTGGGTGGCCGGCCCCTCGACCCACTGGAATGAAAGCGCCGCCAGTCAGATACGGCATCCCGCTAGAGCCCACCAGTCTCAGGCGGTTGTTGCTAGATCCCCGTGCTTAGGGACTCTGTTGACGCCTAGGATGAACGATGTTAGCCTCTGCCCTATCAATAATCGTGCGTTCAGGAGTGGTTCCCAGCAATCGCGGAAGGGAGAAGGCTCCTTACTAAGCCTTCGGACACGGGTGGCAGTGTACTTTCACGCAAGATAAGGCCCCTGCCCCCACGGCATTTGCAGGTGCCTGGGACGAGTGGGGGTCACGTTGCCAAACTGGGCAAATCCTGCACCATCTCGCCTAAACTGCCTTGCCTAGCCGGGACAGCTCAAAGCCTAATCGTCCTAGGGAACCAATGGTCACAACAATGGGTAGATATCTTGTAACAGGTGGAGCTGGTTTCATCGGTTCTCATCTTGTGGATTACCTCGTGGAACAGGGCTACGAGGTCTCTGTAGTCGACAACTTGGCTACGGGCAAGGCTGCGAACCTCGCGCATCTGAAAGGTAGCATTGCCTTTTACGAGGTCGACATCGTTGATCTGGAGAGCATTCGGCCGGCCTTCGAGGGTGTGGAAGTGGTTTTCCACCAAGCTGCGCTGCCCTCTGTGCCGCGGTCGCTGAAGGACCCGGTGGCAACCACCCAAACTAACGTCTTGGGCACGCTACACGTCCTCTTCGCCGCCCTGGGCGCGGGGGCCAGGCGGGTGGTACTAGCATCGTCATCCTCCGTCTATGGAGCCAACCCGGCGCTGCCCAAGCAGGAAGACATGCTGCCCCAGCCCCTCTCGCCCTATGCTGCTTCCAAGCTTGCCTGCGAGGCCTATGCCTCGGCCTTTGCGCACTCCTTCGGCCTGGAGACCGTCTGCCTGCGCTACTTCAACGTCTTTGGGCCACGACAGGATCCCAGATCGCAGTACTCGGCCGCGATACCGATCTTCCTGCGTAGACTCCTCTCAGGAGAAGCGCCGATCATCTACGGCGACGGCGAGCAGACACGTGACTTCACTTACGTGGAGAACGTCGTGCAGGCCAACTGGTTGGCCGCCACAGCGCCTGAGGCACCTGGCAAGGTCTTCAATATCGCTTGTGGCGAGAGCATCTCTGTGAATCAGCTTGTGGATCGGCTCAACGAGCTCGTCGGGACCAGCATCGCACCCGACTACTCTCCCGCACGGACCGGAGACGTACGACACTCACTCGCTGACATCTCGCGAGCCCGCGAGATACTTGGATACACAGCTCCTGTCAGCTTCGACGAGGGATTGGCCTACACGGTGCAGTGGTTCCTCGACCACAAAAGCGAACTGCTTTGAGGCGACGAGAGACCCATCCGTCCCTACTCTTTGGGTCCTTCTATTCTGCGGAGCATTGATTGCCGAGCCTTCGCTCGCGTGGCGGCGAGACCTGGGCGCAAATCCAAGCCCGCGCAGAGGCCCCTGTAGTGACGTACGTTCCAGCGGGGGTAGATGAGCCACATGCTCCTCAGAGGGGACAGTGTCAACCCGCCGAGGCGCCAGGAAGATTACCCAGCCCGGCGTAGGGTGCAAGGGCACAGGCTTCTACCCACCTGTATCTCCGGTTTTGAGATGCGGAGTTCCCCAGAGGCGGCCTGTTGCTCTTCGTTGACATGTTCAATGGACCTTTTCTATAATCGGCCTACGTGCCAAGCCCATGGGAGGAATACGGGTATGTCTTGTACTGCGAAGGGTTTCGGCGTTATTGGGCTAGGTGTCTGGGGCGAGTCTCATCTGATGACCTACAATAGTACGCCAGGGGCGTGGCTAGTAGGCGTTTGTGACGTTAAGGAGGACTTGGCGAGACAACGCGCTGAGGAATTTGGCGCTGAGTTCTGGACGACGGACTATCGGGAGTTGATAGCGCGTGAGGACATTGCGGCGGTATCGGTGGTAACCCCGGACTTCATGCACCGCGAGATAGCGGTGGCTGCATGCGAAGCCGGCAAGCATGTGCTGCTGGAAAAGCCTATGGCAACGACGGTGGAGGATGCGGAGGCGATTGCCGATGCGGCCGCGGCGGCGGGCGTGCGAGTAATGGTGGACTTTCACAACCGCTGGAATCCAGCGATGGTCACCGCCAAGCAGGCTATCGTGGCGGGTGAACTGGGCGAGATGCAAGTGGCAAGTATCCGGCTGAACGATACGATCTATGTTCCCACGCAGATGCTGTCGTGGGCCGGTAGGTCGACGGTGGTGTGGTTCCTCGGATCGCACTCGGTGGACTTGGTCCGGTGGTTTTTCGACGATGAGGTAGTGCGGGTCTATGCAGTGTCGCGTTCGCGAGTGTTGGCGGAGCGCGGGGTGACAACGCCCGACTTCTTCCACTATGTCTTGGAGTTGTCACGGGGCGGTGTAGCTCACGTTGAGAACTGCTGGATCATGTCTGACCACATGCCTACCGTCTTCGACTTCAAGGTCGAGCTGATAGGGTCGCAGGGCACGATATTCGCGGACTGCAGTAGTCACCGCACTGTGCAGAAGTACACGCCGCAGGAGGCCGTCTATCCTGA
>JAKORR010000776.1 GCA_029777735.1 Armatimonadota bacterium
GCGGCGGGAAGGTTGGTAACCTGCAGGCTGTAGTCGTCGTGCCCGAACTCGCAGCGCGACAGGACCGCCTGCGGGATCTTCTTCACCGTCAGGTTGGGGAACTCATCCGGGTTGGCGCGGAACGCCTTGCAGCAGACCAGAAGCGACCGCTCCTCGCCCACTTCGTCGCTCAGGTAGGCCAGTTGGTCGTGGCCCAACTCCTGGGTGGTGGTGTAGATGAAGTCGCGCTCGGTGGAGTGGCCCTGCTGCCAGAAGACCTCCTCGCTGGGGGCGTAGGTGAAGCCCTCATGCTTGCACATCGCCTCGGCCAGCATCTCGGCGTTGTACGCCTTGTTGATCACCCAGTTGCCCCACTGGTCGCGCTCGAGCAGCGAAGGGGCCAGCCGGAAGTAGCGGAAGCCGCCGCCGCCTCGCCAGCCCACGGCCTCGGTGATGCCGCCGGGGTCCTCGCCATCAATCACTTTCCGCAGGCGCGGGATGATGTGCGTGTGGCAGTGCTCCCCCAACTCCACCATGATCCACCGCCGCCCCATCTTGTGGGCGACCGCTCCTGTCGTACCGGACCCCGCGAATGAGTCGAGCACCCAATCGCCGGGGCGAGTTACGGCGCCTAAGAGCCTCTGTATCAAGCCCTCTGGTTTGGGGTAGTCGAACTTCCCGTGGCCAAACAGCGCCTGTCCCTCGGATGCTGAGTCCTCGTAGGTAGGTATGTCGTAGTGTGCGCGGCTCAACAGGTTGTGCATCTTCTTCGCACGCCCGAGGTCGGAGTTCACCCATCGAGGCCGGAAGGGTAGCCGCCGAATAACGATCGTTTCACCGGCTGCGGCAAACTCGTTCAGTTTCTGTTGAGAGTAACGCCACTCACCCTCAAGCACGAAGGCGTTCTGATTCTTGCCATCTTTGATGACCACATCGTGCTTGAGGACAACCCGACTCGTGGGCTTGGACATATCCTGCGCGGGGACTAGACCATCAGGGATATTCAGGAAGGTGACAGAGCC
>JAKORR010000777.1 GCA_029777735.1 Armatimonadota bacterium
CAGAGGGCCAAGGCAGCTGGTGGCTGTCGCTGCCCGGCAGGAACAGGTGCACGCAGGTGGCTGGTTTTCCCATTGAAGTAGGCCGATATTCTGCTCCGGAGCCCAGCTGGACGTCGGTTGCCCTGTGATTATTCTTGCCCTAGGCCCTCACGACGGTTTCCTGGCGGCGAAAGATTCATCCTGCGGAAACCGAACATTCCCTTTGCGCCCGCGGACACCGCTCTTCCGTGCGCATCATTCGGCCCAAGCCAAACCCAGTTGCCCGCGGAGCCGCGTCTCAGGCCGACGCTCGGGCCGCGCGTGCAATCTGCCGGATGTGGTCTGGCGTGGTGCCACAGCATCCCCCGACGATACGTGCGCCCAGCTCGATAAGCCGTGCCGCTGTCTCGCCACTCCAACCCGGCGTGCCATCGAACACCGTTTCTTCGCCCCGCAGCACGGGCACGCCGGCATTGGGCTGAGCTAAGAGCACTCGATCCCCGGCTACCGCTGCCATTTCCCCGAAGGCCCTCAGCAGACCCTCGGGACTCCCGCAGTTGGCGCCGATGATGTCCACGCCCAGACCAATAAGGCGTTCGGCGGCCATGCGCCCACTCACGCCCATGCTGGTGCGGCCGTTGGACAACGAAAAGGATAGGGTGATGGCCAGCGGCAGGTCAGGAGCCAGTTCCTTTGCAGCCCGCACCGCCGCCTCAGCCTCTTCCAGCGCCTCGAAGGTTTCGCCGAGGATGAAGTCCACGCCCAGCGGCAGCATAGCGCCTATTTGCTGCCGGTACACGCCGATTGCCTGGTCCACGCTCAGTTCCCCCAGAGGCGCGAGGAGTTCCCCGGTCGGTCCTAAGTTCAATCCCACGTACCCCTCCTCGCCCACGGCTTGCCGCAGGATGCGCACAGCCTCAGCCTGCAGCTCGGCGGCGCGCTCGGCCAAGCCCGCGCGCTCAAGCATGGGTAGGTTCGCACTGAAGGTATTGGTCTGAAAGACCTCTGCGCCTGCCTCCTGATACTCCCTGTGCACCTCGCCTACCACAGCAGGATGAGTTAGGTTGGCCTCCGCCGTGTTGCGCACGCGGGCGCCCTTGCGGGCCAGCATCGAGCCCATGGCGCCCTCGCAGACCAAAACCCTCTCCCGCACGGCTGTTAACAAGTCTTTCTTCCCCACGGGATTCAGCACCTCGCGGGCAGCTTCCTTGGCATGCTATCGGCCTCACCTACCAGTGTCAACTGCGGCGCTGGCCACCGGGTTGCGGTTTTAATTGTCGAACCGCAAGCCCCTCCTCCCACGCGGCGGTCGCTCGGGGAAGGCCCCACGGTCCACAGCACGAATATGAATTTATAGTCGCGTGTTCCTAGGAGGGAGGGCTTATGGTTCCTATAAGCGTTTTGATTCTGGCCGCACTTAGCGCGCTGCAGCCTGCCGACCTCGGTCCCCTCGGCCCGGGCGCCGACTGGATAAGGACAGAGAGGCTTCGCGGCACGCTGCGACACAGCTGCAACATTTCGCCCTTCATCGAAGACGTGCTTACCGCGCCCCGTGGCCCCTCCGAGACATTGGCCCTCCGCGGGCCCCACGTGTTTGCGATACAGCTAGATCGTGGCGAGACGGCAAGTGTGCGAATCACGGCTCTGGACGGGCATGAGACCTTTCCCGATAGCATCTGGGCTGTGTTTTCGCCCGAGGGTGACCTGAGCGAGGTGGGCCAGGTGGTGCCCGGTAGATCTTCTGCTGTTCGGATCGAGGCCCGTAAGCCGGGCATCTACCGCCTGCTGCTCAACAGCGGCCCGGCCTCAAGCAACGCCTGCCAGGTAACCCTCCGCGCGGACCGGTGGGCCCTCGAGGCCACAAGCCTGGGCCAGCGCATCGAATCCCCTCTCTACTATCACTCTGTCCGCGACTTCAAGCTGGCGGGGCTGAACCTGGACATGCTCGACTTCGAGGGCCTGCGCCAGGAATTTGTTACCGACAAGGGCCTTGCGCAGTGGACATCCGCCGTGGCCCGGTGGGGAGAGCACGCACGCCGGTTCCAGTTGCGGCTGATGGTCGCCGTGGACTTGGGAGGCACCAAGTGGGAGATACAGGCCTGGGAAGGCTGCCGCCCGGGCCTCTATGTGAAGCACTTCGACAAGTACCCGCTGGCGCCGTGTCCACTGGACCGACAGTGGTGGGAGAAGGTAGTCCTGCGGCGCGGACGAGCCGTCGCTGAGCTGTCGAAGCGCAATCCCTTCATTGTTGGCTACGCTCTTGACCCAGAGATGTACCAGTGCTGGGACTACGGACATTATATGCTCTCTGGGACCTGCTTCTGCGACCACTGCGTCGGTGGCTTTCTCAAGGCCGAGGGAAAAACGGACAAGGTGCCCAATCTGCCCAAGACCGGCGCCGAGCGCTACGAGTGGCTCAAGCAACAAGGACTCTGGCAAGACTACGACAAGTATCTCGAAGACGAAACTTACAAGATAGCCTGCTGGGTGCGCGAGGATCTGCACCGCATCAACCCACGGTTTCTACTGTGCGTGTATGTGCTGGAGATAGGCAACTGGTTCTGCCGCGGCCTGTCGCGAGGCCTGGGCACGCCAGAGATGCCAGTCATCGACTACGCCGAGGCGACCTATTGCCCCGGCTGGGGCCAAGGCGCCCTACAAGACCTGCAGAAGTTTCGCGACTGGGGCGCCAGCGTGATCTATGGTGGCGCGCTATGGGACCAGTTCCACCAGCCGACAGACTCGGGTGGTCTGGCAGCCCACTGCTACAACTTCTGCATGGGCGCGGGGGGCTACTGGTTCTGGCCCGGCCAAGTGCTCCACCAGGACGCCAAGTCAGTACCTGTTCATAGGGGCGTACCAGCCTTTTTGTCCGACTACTGGCACGCGCTGTCGCTGGCGAACCGCGAGGTGGAGCGGAAGATGGCGTCGCTGGACTACACGAGCCCCCTGGAGACTCTCACGCCACACCCTGTTTGGCACCCCAAGTCCAAGCCCGAGGACGGTTTCGAGCGCAGGACGGTGGAGGTGCTGCCAGTTCGCCTGGCAGCGCCGGCGCGGCTGTGCTTCAGCGTGCCGCGTCGGGCGCGTCGCATGGCCATCATGGTCCAGGCCCCTGGGCCGAACAACGGCGCATCTGTCACTCTCAAGGGCCCGGATGGCCGTACGGCCGCTGAGGCGTCGGGCGAGCTTGACGAACCCCAGCGACTGGAGGCGGTGGGGCAGGCCGGCACCTGGACCGTGGAAGTAACGAGTGCCGGACTGGATCTGCGGGAGGTAGGCCTGCGGCTAGAGCACGTTCCACCCTACGTGGCGACAGGTGCCCAGGCCCTGCTCCGGCCCATTGAGAAGCCCGGACCGCTGCTGGCTTGGTGGCCGCTGGACGAGGGCAAGGGTGAGAAGGCTGGCGACCGCTCCGGTACACCACCGTCCCACGGCACGATCAGCGGCTGCAAGTGGGCTCAGGGGCGGCTGGGCAAGTGTCTAGAGTTCGACGGGCAGCAGAGCTGCGTCGTGGTGCGCCACAACTACACCCTCGACGGTCTAACCGAGTTCACGCTAAGCGCCTGGGGCAAGCTTCGTCGACTGCCCGAACCCGGCCATGGAGCTACGATCATCAACAAGGGCCCCGAAGCGCCCGTACAGCACTTCTGGTGGTGGATCGGCTACCCGCCGAGCTACCCTCTCATCCTAGAGATGGGCAACGAGAAGCACCAATGGGGCACTAGCTTCACAAGTCAGCCGCTCGAGTGGGAACTGGGGCGCTGGTATCACGTGGCCGCAGCCTACAAGTGGGACGGCAAGCAGGCCGTGTGCCGGCTCTACCGCGACGGCAAGCTCGTCGGCGAGGCGACCAAGGACGAAGAGCTGCATTCAGGCGACTATGACGTCGTGGTTGGCTCGTACCTGGAAGCGGGCTTCCACAGGCTGAATGGCTTCCTGGACGATGTGCGAATCTATGACGTGGCGCTGGGTGAAGAGGAGATCGAACGCCTGGCGAATCCAGAGTGACGGGGAGTTACCCAATGCGACAGCTACTCCTGGTTCTCCTCTGCGTAGCTGCAATCACGGCGACTCTGGCGGCGGGGTGGGCAGATGGCAGCACCAAGGGCTGGCCTATCTTCCGAGGCGCGTGGTTCACAGTCAAGTATCCGCCAGGGTTCGTTGTCACCCCACGCGAGCCGGGCGCAACCACTACCGGCACGCGCCCTGATGGCGTCAGCTTCGGATCGCCCGGCGGCAAGGTCGAGTTCTACGTTTACTCGCCACAATGGTCGGGCACGTCGCAGTGGATCAAGCCTCGCCCGGGCGAGAGCCTGATCGACAAAAAGACCGAAGAGAGCGACCGGCGCAAGGTGACCCACGTGACCCTCAAAGGTGTGTCTGGCTCCTATCGCCGGGTCTACATCGACACGCTGGATAAGCTGTCCAACACGAGGACCGTCTTCGGCATCAAGTATTGGGGCGAGGGCGCGTATCAGCAGTACAGGGCCCAATACCTACTTTTCAAACAGTCTCTAGTGCAGTTCACGGACTGAGCGGGAACGGTAGCACCGTCGTGTCTGGGGTCAGAACAGAGGCCCCAGAGGTGATTTGTGTTGGTTGTGAGGAGCTAGAGACCATGAGCGTGGCCGAGCAAGCAGTGGATCTCCTGCGCGAACACATGGAGCGCACGGCGGAGTTCGTAACCCGCGCGCCGGGACGCGTGAACCTCATTGGAGAGCACACGGACTACAACGACGGCTTCGTGATGCCCATCGCCACAGACCTGGCCACGTACGCTGCGGCCGCTCCCCGCGACGACAGTAGGGTGAGGGCCTTCACCGCCGCAATGGCCGAGACCGTTGAGTTCAGCTTGGACGACCTCACGCCTCAGGGCGACGGGCACTGGTCCAACTATCTGCGCGGCGTGGCCTGGAGCTTGCGAGAAGAACGTGTGGAGCTGCGTGGGGTCGATGTCGCGATTACCAGCGACGTGCCCCTCGGCTCGGGGATGTCGTCGTCGGCCGCGCTGGAAGTGTCTTGGGCGCTGGCATTGCTTGCAGCTGTCGGGGTGGCTATGGACGAGAAACGCCTCGCGCTGCTCTGCCAGCGCGCCGAGAACGACTTCGTTGGCATGAGATGCGGTGTCATGGACCAGCTCGCGTCAGTACTGGGCCGGGCCGATCAGGCCGTCCTGCTGGACTGCTGGACACTGAGCTACGAACTGGTGCCCGTGCCGGCTGACCGAGTGGCGGTGGTGGTCATGGACACTGGCAAACCGCGCGCCTTGGTGGACAGCGAGTACAACCTGCGGCGGCAGCAGTGCGAGGAGGCGTCGCGGATCCTGCACGTGCGGGCTCTGCGCGATGTGACACCGGAGGACCTCGAGGAGGCCTCCGAGCGCATGAGTGGGGTGGTGTACCGCCGCGCCCGTCACGTCGTCACAGAAAACGAGCGGGTCTTTGAGGTGGCCGACGCTTTGCGCGAGGAGGACTTCGAGCGCGCGGGCTGGCTTATTGACCAGAGCCACGACAGTCTCGCCAGGGACTACGAGGTATCATGCCCGGAGCTGGACCTTATCTGCGAAGTGGCCCGGGCGCAGGAAGGCTGCTTCGGCGCGCGGCTGGTGGGAGCAGGCTTCGGTGGCTGCGCGATGGCGCTGGTGGATGTGGCGGCCGTGGACACCTTCTGTCCGGCCGTGAAGGTGGAGTATGATGCGCGGTCGGAGTACCAGGCGAGCGTGTTCGCCGTCCTGGCCTCAGACGGCGCGGGGCGGCTCATCTAGGCCGGGCTCTCAGCAGGACTGGGAGCCGGGCTTGGCTCGGCGCGACAACGCAGCTGGGTCATTGTTCGTACTTGAGTGACAGGAGGCACCAGTATGGACCGACATCACCTTGAGACTGAATTGCTGGTGGTCGGCGGCGGGCTTGCTGGAGTGGCCGCGAGTCTAGCCGCAGCGCGCAATGGAGTGAAGGTAGTACTGCTTCAGGACCGCCCCGTGCTCGGCGGCAATACGTCCAGCGAGATTTGCGTGCACGCTGGAGGCGCCGACCACAGCGGAGATCGGCAGCATGCCAGAGAGTCGGGCATCATCGAGGAGCTACGGCTCGAAGACGCCGTCAAGGACCCGCACTGCGTGCCGACACTGTGGGACTTGGTCCTCTATGACTGGGTCAGGCGCGAACCAAACATCACCCTGATGCTCAACACCTCATGCTGGGCGGCCAACATGGCTGCGCCCGATCGCCTAGCCAGTATCACGGCCCTCAGGCCCAGCACCCATGATGTCTTTGTCATCCAGGCGCCCCTGTTCATCGATTGCACGGGCGACGGTTGGCTCGGATACTTCGCGGGAGCCGACTTCCGCCAAGGACGCGAGGCCCCCGAGGAGTATGGCGAGCCCCACGCCTACCAGGCAGACCACAAGACCATGGGTGCAAGTCTGATGTGGATAGCCCACGACACCGGCGAGCCTATCGACTTCATCCCGCCGCCTTGGGCCGAGCGCTTCGAGGCCTGTGATGCTCTCCCCCATCGCCATCCCCACCTTGTGCCCCACGGTTTCTGGTGGAACGAGCTGGGTGGCGAGGGAGATCTGACCAAGGACACTGAGGAAATACGCGACCGCCTCGTCGCAACGCTGTTGGGGCTATGGGACCACATCAAAAACCACTGCCCACAGTGTCGTGAAGCCGCCCAGACTTGGGAGCTGAGTTGGATCGGCTGGATGCCGGGCAAACGCGAGACCCGCCGCCTGCTGGGCGACCATGTGCTGCGCGAGCAGGACTTGGTCGAACATGTGCACTTCGAGGACACCGTGGCGCACGGCGGCTGGCCGATAGACATTCACCCACCAGGGGGCCTATATGACCCCGAGCCACCGGCCAGCTTCGTTCCACTGAAGGACCTCTACTCCATTCCGCTGCGGGCGTTGTACTCACGTAACGTGAGGAACCTGATGATGGCCGGACGCTGCATCTCAGCAACACACGTGGCAATGGGATCGACGCGCCTGGCGGCCACCGGTGCGGCTATGGGACAGGCCGTCGGAACGGCCGCCGCGATGTGCGCAGCGCGCGGTGTACTCCCGGCCGAGATCGCGGATCGCTACAGCCGCGAGTTACAGGAGTTGCTGCTGCGCCAGGACCAGTATATACCCGACCGGCCGGCGGAGGACCCAGCGGACCTGGCACGGGAGGCCTTGGTGACAGCCGAGAGCGCGGCGCCCGACTGCCAGCCCGAGAACGTGGTCAATGGTGTCACCCGCCATCGGGGAGGCGAGACCAACCAGTGGGCCTCAGCCGAGGGTGAGGGGATGCCCCAGTGGCTCGAGCTCCGCTGGCCCCAGGCGCGTGAGATTGCGGCCATCGAGTTGACCTTCGACACGGGCTTCACTCGCCCACTGACGCACAGCAAGGACGCCTACTTTGAGGGGCGGCAGGTGCGTGGCCCGCAGCCGGAGACCGTGCGCGACCTGCGGGTGGAGGGGTGGGTGGATGGCTCGTGGCGGGAAGTAGCGGCCATACGCGGCAACCACTTCCGCAAGCGGGTGCTCAACCTCGACGTGCCCATCACGACCGAGGCGCTGCGCGTGGTTGTAGAGGCCACCAACGGCGACGCTCAGGCGCGGCTGTACGAGGTTCGGGCGTATCGGGCAAAGGCCGACTACCGCCCGACCGTGGACGCATAGGCTTAGGCGAGCACGGATAGCTGCGCGTCCCAAGGCACCGCCGGGGGCCAGGTTGGCAACCAACCGCCAGGGCACCTTAAATCGGCTGTCGTCCGCAGTCAAAGTGACCTTCTGCCGCACAAGGGCCGGTGGACACTTGGTTCCATATCCTAGCGAGGCCGCCGGGTCACTCGTCGGCGTACTTGTTAGGCAGGAACTTGCGCAGCAGCTCCAGTTCGGCCTCGCGCGACCAGACGCCGCCAGGCGCCAGCTTTTCCGCCACGTGCGGCAGTGTGACAGAGAGGTCGTCGACGCCCACCAGGCCCAGGCCTTCCACCTGCGGGTAGATAACGGTTTTGCCCGGGAAGGTCTGGTTGAGCACGGCTTCGAGGCCGTCGCGAACGCCGTCGATGCCGCAGATCGCCGCCACCGACATGTTCGTATTCAGTTTGCCTGCCTCGGCAAGCCTCAGGGTCATCTCCAGGTCGTCAATAGACGAGCCGCTGGTGCCGTGCAGCAAGGCCTGATTGGCGGCAAGGGGCGTCACATTGATGTCGGCCATCGTGCCGCGTCCCACGCCTGCGAAGATGTTCAGCAAGCCCCTGGGGCCCAGATACCGCGCACAGTCGGCGATGATGGTCGGCACCGGGACCAGACAGCAGATGTCGTCGAAGCCCTCCGGCGCCAACTCGCTAAGCCGCACATCGAAGTCCTCAGGCCCCAGTTCCTTTGGGTTAAGGCACACCAACCGCGTGCCCTTACTCTGCGCCGCGGCCGAGAACCGCGTGGCCACAAGCGCCAGTCGGTCACGGTCTAGGTCCGAGGCAACCAGCAGAGCGGGCGGCTTATCCTGCTCCAGCGCCCACTGCACGTGCATCTGGCCCATGGGCCCGCCCGCGCCCACGACCCATAGCTTGCCGTGCGGCACGAGGTGCGTGTGACGGCTCTCACTGTAAGCCTTCGACACATCCGGTCCGGGGCAGCCGAGAATACGGATTCCGTCGTAGTGGATGCGCCCGACGTCAATAGACAGAGGCTCCAGGATGGGCTCGTCGGCCACGAAGACCAGGATGCCAAAACGCGCGAGCTTGGTGGCGCATGCCTCGATGACCTTGGGACGGTCGCCGCCGAGGACAATGACGTCATCGATGCCGCCCTCGCCACAGTGTTGCTCGACGACGGCGGCCGGGTCCAGCCCGTCCAGCCCATTGATGACACTGACACTGGCACCAGAGCGAGACACGAGGTCCGCTACTTGATCGCGGAGGGCAGTCGGGATGTCTGTCAGGATGACGCGCCCGGGACGCGAGGTCTCGACCAGTGAGCCAAGGTCATAGTCGCGCTCCTGGGCGCCGGGTGTGCCGATGATCCAGAGCACACCGTTGTGCTTGAGTTCGCGCCGGTGCTCCCAGCGGTATGAGCATACGACGCAGGCCCAAGGCTCTGCTAGCGCGGCCTCGGCGTACCCGATCTCCGGGTTGTGGATAGGCACAAGGTAACAGCCGTCGTCGCCGCGCAGCACTTCGTCGCTTAGCAGCACGTATTGCTCGAACCCACCTGGGAGCATATAGCCGAAGGCCAAGTTCTTGCCGCGGTAGTAGATCTCGGCCTGGACGACGACGCGGTCGCCCACCTGGTACTGGTCCTTCATCTTCTCGCCGACGTCCACGATCGTCAGAGCCACTTCGTGGCCGATGATGATCGGATCCGTCGCGAGGTTCCGACCGAAGAGGCGCGGGTGGTCGCCTCCGGCCTTGATGATCTTGATGTCCGAGAAGCAGATTCCGGCCGCGTCCACGCGGGCCAGCAAATCCCTCGGCCCGCACTTCGGTACGGGAATCTCTTCGCTGCACCCGTCACGGCCGAAATTCTCCATCCCGACGCCGTAGAGAAACCAGGCTCGCTGGCTGCGCGGCAGAGGCAGCTTACCAGCACGGTATCTCTCGATGATGTCCATCCGTATCACTCCTTTGGGCCTGAAACGGCAACCTCTCGCGCTCACAGGTCGCGACCCGTGAGCAGACGGTGGCGATATGCCTCATCAGGGCGATTCCAGAGCCTGTCCACCATAGCTGGAGGCAGGAAGTGGGGGCCGCCCAGAGCATAGGTACCCAGCAGTACGCGGAAGGTCTTGACGCACATGGCGGTGATGCTCAGAACCTCGTTTACCGTAGCGCCCAGCGCCACGAGCCCATGATTCTGCATGAGAATAGTTTTGGGCCGAAAGCCGTACGTATCCAGATAGGCGTTGACGCTATCGCGAAGGGCACGGGCCAGAGGTGGCCCCGGCTCGGTCCAAGGAATGTACACGGGTGCCGGGCCGCAGCAGACGATCTCGTCCGGAAACAGCCGCCCACTAATGGCTTCCGTGGCCCCCTGCGAACACATCACGGCGTTCACAGCTGTCGGGTGCGTGTGGCCGACGAAGTGGACGTCCGGCAGGCTCAAGAGCAGAGCGTGCATCACCGTCTCGACCGAGGGCCATCGCTCCGCCTCGCCCACAACGGCGCTGGTGAGCACCTGCTTGATCTCCTCGTCGGTCGCTGTTTCGCGCTCAAGCAGCGGAAGCACCCCGTCGAAGCGCACGCGGCAGAACTCCTCAGGCTTGATGGTGGGGAGCTGCGTCCCCGAGGCCTTGACGAAGAAGGTCTCAGTGTCAACCCTCGCCGAAGTGTTACCCTCACCGAGAATCGCGCAATCCCAAGCTGGATCGCCCAGGGTATGGGACATTGCCACGAGCTGCTCCAGAACCTCTGACGGAGCGTCCATCGCGCTTCATCTCCTTGCTGTCTAAATCGCAGGGACCGATACCTCTGGCAGACCTGGGCCTTGGCGCCACGCCGGACTGTACAGGCGTCTTGCCTCTCGCGGCGTGGCCGTATTGTTCATGGGGTCTTGCCCGATTCAGAGCCAAACGTACTTGGCGGGCTGCTCAGCGCAGCAGGGCGGATATGGCAAAGGGCCAAGCGCCCCTACTTTCGGTCAGACTCCCAGCGAACCGAAAAGCATTCCCCATTCTCATTGACGTGTAAGCCACCGGCGCCCGTGTCCTTCGCCGCACGGACGTCTAGGGGCCTCGGACTCAGACGGCTGTGGCGCTTGTCCCCACCGCCTTTGCACCCAGGACGGGAGGCCGCTCGCACCCAGGCTCTGTCCAAAGCCTGCCCCAGTGCCTCGGACAGACAAAGGCAGCCGTATCGTGATGTCAAGGCTGGACCCTGCCAGCAGGTTGAGGGTCTCACGCTCGCCGTCGGCCTGCCCGGCGATCTTGGCACCTGCCCTCGCCACCACCGATACGATCTTCTCAAGGTCGATTTCGAGTTCAAGCCTCTCCGGCTACGACCTCACTGTGTTTCCCTTTCAGGGAGATCATGTTCCCTGGCAGGTTACACTATCCTGCTGACGAAGTGAACCATAGTGGCACATCCGAGCGTTTTAGATGTGCCCGTAGATGGTGCTTGACTGTGAGAATCGAGCCTTCGTCGGGCAGCCTTGGCAACTTATTGGCCTGTTCTTGTCCGGGTCGAAGAACTCCTTTTTCAGCCGCGCGGCCGCAACGGCCACAACACGTTGCCCAGTGGAGAGTGACTGAACTGTGCAGATAAGCAGACTACTGCTCCTTGGCCTCGCAATGGCCCTGACCGGCGCTGCCGTCGGCCTGGCGCAAGAACTGGGCCAGTCGCGCAACGAGTGGTACCGCCACTCGGTCGTGAATCTCCATTTTGACAACCACTCGCGGCTGTTCGGGCGCGAACTCACCGTTGAGCAGATTGTGGACATGCTGCGTCCGCTCCGCGTGACCATGATCCAGGTCTCTGCCCGCAGCGGGGGAGGGGCGACTTACCCGACGCGCGTCGGCGTCGGCGTGGCGGGCACTGATGAATATGACACTCTCGCCGTGTGGCGCGAGGTCACGAGAAGGCTGGGCGTCAAGTTCGGCATCTACATGAACACCATCGGCGACAAGCTTGTGGCGCAACAGAACCCTGGCAAGTGGCGGCGCGTGGACGCCTCGGGCAAGGCAAGCGAGGACCTGTGTATACTGCCCAGCCCCGCTGGGACGGGTTACCTCGAACAGGTGCACTTACCCCAGGTGCTCGAAGTTTTGGAGCGTTACAGCCCCGATAGTTTCTGGTTCGACGGCGACTGGTCCATGCAACGTCCCTGCTACTGTGAGGAGTGCGTCGCAGCCTGGCGCCGAGAGACTGGGATGGACAAACCACCCGCCGGCGATCAGGACCCCGCCTGGCCACGTTGGCTGGACCTGTATCAGCGACGCCAGGACCAGTACAAAAAGATTGTCGCCGATGCCATTCACGGGGCCCGCCCGACATGCCTGTACACAAGCAACTGGTCCTGGCTGGCCAGCCACTCCGACCCGCGCACTGCCCCGGACTGGGCCGACACGCTCAGCGCTGACGTCGGCGCTGGGAGCAGCCAAGGCGCCACCCGTGCCCTCCGCGCGACAGTGCTCTTTGAGCAGGCCCAGGACACACCCTACGACATGCTGCCTGCCATCTACCCCAAACCCCAGCGCTCTCTGCCGCGAATGCTCCAAGAGTGTGGGTTAACCCTGGCCGGTGGCGCCGTGGTCTACCTGTGGTTGAACAACTTGGATGAGCGACAAATGCTGTACGGCAAGACGTGCGTGGACTTCATCCGGGCGCGTGAGGCCATCTGCGGCCCCACCCAGAGCGCGTCGCCGACGGCCGTGCTTGTAAGCGAGACGAGCTGGGCGCAGCAGGCCCGTGGCGGCCGGGCCGGTTTCTGGCAGCGAGACGCGGCCCTAAACGCAGCTCTCAATCTGCAGGAAGCTCATTATGCCGTGGACTTAGTTAACGAGCAGACCCTGCGGGCGAAGGCCGATCAATACACCGCCGTGGTCGTGCCAGGGCAGCGGGCACTGGGAGCCGAAGCTCTAACTGCCCTGAAGGACATCGCCAATCGCGGTGGCACCGTGCTTTTCACTGGCCAGGCCCTAAGGCCCGAGGACGACAGCGACCCGCAGGAGGTGACGGAGCTGCTAGGGCTGAGACGCGATAAGGTTGAGGACAACACGCGTGTGATGGTGGAACTGGGACAGTCTCTGGCACCGGTGTGCGGCCGGCTATTTGTGACGCCTGGCAACGCCGAGGTGATCGCTCGATTCTCTGACGATAAGCCAGCCCTGACGCGCCAGCGGCTGGGAACAGGTCAAGTGGCCTATCTTGCGCTCGCGGAAGTCGCCTACCCGGACTATCACCGACTGCTGGCACTCGCGCTGCGCCGACTGGGCGTCGGGCCCCTCGTACGGGTAGGTGAGGGCGGCGAAGAGCCATGGGGGTTCTCGCTTCGACGCCACGGCTCTGAGCTTCACCTGCACATGGTGGACCTGGGAGCGCGCGTCGGGGGCCAAAGGGTCGATATCGACAGCACACATGCGACGGAGGCGAACCCTCAGGTGGCACAGTTGGCCCTGGCCCTGCCCTTAAGAGGCAAGATACAGTCCGTGCGCGTCGTTCCCGAAACGACACAAGTGCGCTGGGAGCAGGCCGGAGAAGAGTTGAGGGTCACTCTCACGAGCGTTCAGGACCACGCGGCGCTGATCGTGACCCTCGCGGAGGAGCCATCCGTACCGGTGGCGTCGCTCTCGGCGGACACACCACTGCCCGTGTCTACACCCCATCCCGTGCCGAAGGTGCTCCTCGCCGACGACTTCGAGACCGATAGCGGCCCACTGGGGTCGCTGAAGGTCGACGGCGTCGCGATCACCGATGAGACCGCCGCCACTGGTCGGCGCAGCCTCAGGTTCACCGACGGGCCGAATTACGCCAAGCCCTTCTATCCTTACATCAACCCGGCCCTGCCTGCCGTTCCGCTGACGGGGCAAGTGCGGGTGTTGCTGGCCCTGAAGCTTGACGAGGCTGCCACAGTGGTCGTTGAGTGCCGCGATCGGGAGAAGTCGGGGCCGCTTGTAAGGTTCGACGGGGGAGGAAAAGTGATCGTGGACGGCCAGCAACGAGCTTCCTTTCCTCCTGGCAGCTGGTTCACGCTCGAACTCAGGCTGAGCCTGGAGGAGCCTTGGTACGAGGGGGCAATAATAATCCCAGGGCAAGAGCCGCAGCCGCTGGGTAGGTTGCCCTACCGCACAAGCGAGTTCCGTCGCCCGGATCGCCTGTACCTGGTGGGCGAGGGGACAGTGAAGTCCGTATTCTACGTCGACGATGTTATCGTCGAGCGCATCGAAGCCGGGGCCGCGCAGTGACTCTGGGCCAGAGCGGCCCGGGCCAAAGGAGCTATTGCCAATGAGCCAGGAACCCTACAAGCTTATTGTCTGTCCGCAGGGACCCGAGAATAGACGCAACTCCGAGGCGTCCGTCATCGAGACCAAAGACGGGCGCTTGCTGCTGGCGTGGTGGCACTTCTACACCGAGGACGGTGCCGACCATTCGCCCGGCGACATCGGCGCCAAATGGTCCGAAGACCGCGGCCGCACCTGGGGAGATAGTTTCATCCTGCAGGAGAACGTCGCCGGAATGAGTACCGGTAGCCCCTCGCTGCTCCGCCTGCAGGACGGGCGCATCGCCTTCTTCTATGGGGTGAAAAACGCCACCGACGACCTGCCCTTCGAGGTTGTGTTCTCCCAGGATGAGGCCCGCACGTGGAGCGAACCGGTCGTCGCGACGCCCGAGCCCGGCTATTGGGTGATGAACAACGACCGCGCCGTGCAGCTTAGCAGTGGGCGTATCCTCTGCCCGGTCTGCTGGGCCGACGACTGCTACCATCCCCAGGAACCGCCGTGGAAGAGCACTGTGTTCTATTCCGACGATTGTGGGAAGACCTGGCGGCGCAGCAAGACGTGGCTGCGCATAGACGACCCGTCGGGCTTCCAGGAGCCGGGCGTTATCGAACTGACGGACGGTCGCGTGCTCATGTTTGGCCGCACGGCTGTGGGGCATCCCTACCGGGCCTTCAGCGAGGATGGTGGCGAGACGTGGTACGGCCTTGAGCCCATGGCGAACCTGAACGCGCCCTGCTCGCCGCAATCGATAAAACGTATCCCAGAGACCGGGGACCTGCTGCTGGTCTGGAACAACAACGCTGACGAGAGCAAAGACCATCAAAGGCGCCGAACGCCGCTGACCGTGGCGATCTCGCGGGACGAAGGCGAGACCTGGGAAAACGTGAAGGACTTGGAGACCGACCCGGCACGTACGTACTCCTACCCCAGCATCCTGTTCCTGGGGGAGGAGGTGTTGTTCACGTACTACGATTCGAAGGCTCTGACGGTGGGCGACTGCTCACTGGCACTTGCCCTTGTCTCGCTGGACTGGCTGTACGCGAGTTGAGGAAGACGAGTCGTTCCCCAGCCCCAGAGAGTGGACGCCGCGGCGCGCCGATCCGATGGGGCTAACAGAGCGGTATGTGTAAAAACGAGGAGGAAACCGATATGGACGTTATGGAAGCCATCAGGCAAAGACGCAGCATCCGTGCCTATAAGCCGGACGCCGTGCCCGAGGAAGTACTGCTGGAGGTACTGGAGGCGGCGAGACTGGCACCCTCCGCGGGCAACCGGCAGCCCTGGCTCTTCGTGGTCGTCCGCAGCCCCGAGGTGAAGGAGCGGCTGCACGCGGCCTATGGCGCGGAGTGGTTTTTCCAGGCGCCGGTCATCATCTGTGCCTGCGGCTCCCCTGAGTGTGCCTGGACCCGCAGCGACGGCCGCTGCTACTGCGATGTAGACATCGCCATCGCCATGGACCACTTGATCCTGGCAGCCTGGGAGAAGGGTCTGGGGACGTGCTGGGTCGGCGCCTTCGACCCAGCCAAGGTTACCGAGGCGCTCGATCTGCCGGGGGACTTCGCGCCCATAGTCATGACGCCGTTAGGCTATCCAGCTGAGGTGCCAGGCGCCAAGCCACGCAAGGCCTTGGCCGACATTACCAAGTTCATGTAGCTGCGCGACCGCTGAGGCGTGCCGCCTTGCACGCCCGGTGCCCGCTGGCTTCAGGCAATACATGGCTGCGCACGGAGGTCCAAGGATGAGGACGCTCTTGTCTGTGGGTCCGTTGACTGCTTGTCTACTCTTGGTCGGGCTGGTAGGAGTTGGCGAAGCACAAGAACGGGTGAATCTCGCCCCTAACCCCGGCTTTGAGGAGGACGCCGACGGCAACGGCGAGCCCGACGGCTGGTGGAAGTGGGGTGGACCAGGCGACAAGCCGCCGTCGAACTTGAAGCGCGTCCCTGACAACCCTCACGGCGGAACCTTCTGTGCCCAGGTCAGAGATTCATCGCAGGTTGGCAACTTCTACATTGCCAGCCAGTTCACGCCCGTGGAGGGCGGCAAGCCCTACGTGCTCTATGTCTGGGCGCGCGGACGGAGGGGGCAAAGCGCCGCGGCGCGCATCGACGAGTTGGACGACGACAAGAGATACCTCGGCTCCAATCTGGGGCGCCTGGATTTGACCGACGAGTGGCGCGAGTACCACGTGGTCGCCCCTGCACTCAGCCCCGAGACTGCCTTTGTACAGATAAGCCTCTTGCCCACTTCGGGCCGACCGGCTGACACGGGCGTCGCGTGGTTTGATGATGTGCGGCTTGAGCCGGCCGGCGACCATGTGAGCGAGCGGCTGCTACAGGCTGGGGGCGACGACTGGTTCCCCTTCCCTCTCGACTGGCGTGACGGGGGACCCTCGCCCATCGATGTCACGCGCTATCTCCCGATCGAGAAGACGGGCGTCCACGGCTTCCTGACGGTCCGCGAGGGGCACTTTGTCTTCCAGGACGGGACGCCGGCGCGGTTCTGGGGAACGAATATTCACTCGTCACGCGCCGCCTATCCCTCGCACAAGGAAGCCGAAAGTTTCGCCGCACGCTTGGCCCGCCTGGGCGTGAACATGGTTCGCGTCCACCTACTCGAATACTCCTCGCCAGACGGCCTGATCGACGCGTCTGGTGACACGACTGACAAGCTCGATCCGGCCCAGCTTGATCGCTTCGACTATCTCATGGCTCAGTTCCACGAGCGGGGCATTTACGTGATTTTGGACGCCCTGCCCATGTGTGCGCGGGCCTTCCGCGAAGGAGACGGTGTCAAAGCCTATAAGGAACTGGGTCTGGGTGCCAAGGGTGCATCGCTCTTCGACCGACGCATCATTGAGCTTGAGCAGAGCTACGCTCGGGCCCTGCTGGATCACGCCAATCCCTACCGAGACGGGCTGAAGTACGCTGACGACCCTACCATAGCACTGTACGAGATGAGCAATGAGGACGCGCTGCTGCTATGGTGGTCGTGGCGCGACTTGCCCCAGCCCTATTGTGACGAGCTACAGAGGCGTTGGAACGAGTGGCTGGCCGCGCGGTACGGCACCCGGGCCCAGCTTGCCGCGCGCTGGACCGACGCCGAGGGGCGCGTTGGCTTAGCGGACAACGAAGACCCCACGGCGGGGACAGTGCGGCTGGACACGGGACCACCCGACCATGTCGTCCGCCGCGCTGACTACCAGCAGTTCCTGGGCGAACTGCAGCGCAGCTACTACGCTGAGCAAGTCCAGTTTCTGCGCGCACTGGGCGTGAGGGTGCCTATCTCGGGCAGCAAGATCATGGCCTCGCCAGCCCTGATGGCAACCTGCGAGCCGCTGGACTACACGGACACACATGCCTATTGGGATCACCCACAATATGAGGGCGGCAACGAGAAGTGGCTCCACAACAGGCCGATGGTCAAAACGGATCCGATTCGGGAGCCTGTGCTGCCAAGCCGACTTGCTTTGGCGCGCACCGCGGGCAAGCCAGCCCTAGCGACGGAGTGGAACTCTCTGTGGCCCAACCAGTGGCGGGCCGCCGACACGCTGATGACACCCGCCTATGCCCTGCTCAACGACCTGGATATCATCTACATCTACTGCTACTTGGGCGGGTGGGGGATTGGTCAGACCGATGCCAAGCCCAAGATTCACCACGCTACTGTCATCTTCTCGGACCCGGCCCAGACGGGCCTCTTCCCTGTGTTGGCGCTCATGTACCGTCGAGGAGACGTGCGCGCCGCGCGCAATACGATCGAGATGGGTCTGTCGGCCACAGACACCTATGTCGCCGACCAAATGTACACGGCGACGGGCGACTTCCAGCATTTCATGCCGCTCATCTCGCGTTGGCAAAGTCGTCTCTTCGATGACGACTATCGGCCCGGAAAGGGTGTGACTGTGACAGTAACCAGCGGGCGATCAGCGACGGGCGATTATGGCGAGGCCCGCCGCCTGATGCTCTGGGCCGCCGAGGACTGGGTGGACTATGGGCGCGATCGCGACCTGTGGCGCTGGACGCATGGATTTGCCGGAGTGCCAAGAGCACTGACGCCCGGCAGTCAGGAACCTGTGACGGTCTCGGGCGAGCTGCCGGCTGGCACACCCTTCACCGCTGAGGTTCGCCTCGGCGACTTGTTCGCGGCGACCAGCGTGAAGGATCCCTGGCGCGGTTGGCTGCCGAGTGCCGGTAACGGTCCTCGAGGATACCTGGGCGCGGACTCCTCGGCTGGTGGGCAGGAGCGGAGCTTGGCTCCGGGGGCAGGCGCGGCGCTGGCTAACTCGCCCGACCTTCTGGCGCGCTGGTTTACAGACGCTGGACGACGCTGGGGGCTTCTGGGCAAGGACCAAGGCTACAATCCAGCCACGGGGGAAATCGTGTCGGACACCGGGCAACTACGCTGGTCTACACGCGAGGGAGTGTGGACCTGTGACGCGCCACGGGTAAGCATACTGGCCGGATTCCTGCCTACCGGTCAGACAGCGCAGGTCGGTGCCCTGCGGGTAACACCCGTGACGGATTTCGCCACCTACTCGCTCGTATCCCTGGACGGCAAAACGCTCACCGATAGCCGCCACATGCTTCTTACCGCCGTGGGACGCGCCGAGAACACTGGCCAGCAGCTCAAGCAGATGGTCTTCCAGGAGCCGGGGGACGTGCCGGAGGTGCTCGGGCTGGTGGAGGTACTCAGCGTGGGCACCGAGCCAGTCCTAGTCCAGGGAGTGCAAGCACAGGTGGGAATCGCAGCCGGCGCTGGCGCGTGGAGCTGCTGGGCTCTGGATGCCGCCGGCCGGCGAATGCGTGAAGTACCCGTGACGAAGAAGACCGGAGGCATGGCCCTGAATCTGGGCCCCGAGTGGCGGACCATCTACTACGAGCTTGTGGCAGAATAGCGAGCATAGCAGAGCGGCGGGACACAAGGGTTCGGGACGGCCGGGATGAGTCCATGCTGTCCCTGCGCGGCTGAGCCGACATGAGCGCTGCACTCCACAACCCCACATCCGGCATTGCCGGGCCATCTGCGGGCGACAGCCTCACAGGCTCAGGGCTACGCCGCTAGGAGCGTTTGCGGCAGCGAGGCTGGTGGGTAGTCCTCGTCTACTTCTGGCAATGCTCGCGGCTCGCAAGCCCCACCTGTGGATCTTGCACAACGGTCGCGTACCCAGTGGACGCCTAGACGTCACAACCGTGGGCTAGGAGCTCCTTGCTCCCTCGGCGCCGGCCATGGAGCCCGACGCCCACAGGCCACTGGCCCTATGGAAGCCCTTCCCGGGGCTGCGTCACGAGGAAGACACGCGAGCGGCACTCCGCCGGGCAGCCATCCCGACGCGGTGGTTGCGCTAGCGCAGAAGGGGCCGGCCTGAAGACAGACGCGACGGCGGCGGATCGCTTAAGGGCTATCGCGGGGCCAGCGGGGTGCGATGGGCACAGGCGCATGGCTCACTGGACACCCCAGAGCCGCCAGCCATAGCCCTACCAGAGAGCGGACATGGCCTGACGCAGTCGCGCGCGCAGGCCAGGCGTCTGAGCCGAGTTCTGCGATGAGACCTCGGAGCCGTCCTTCGGCCCGGTCACGGCGTCAGCCTTGCACACCGGCGCACCCGCGCCGGGACCAGCCAGCCCCGCGGTCCTGGCCGAGCACTCCATACGCCCAAGAATCCGCGCTACCACCCAGGAATCTGCTACCGACTCACTGCCCGATTCGCGGCGGATGTCGGACACAGCAAGGTCTAGGGCGTGATTCATCCTGTCGGCCCAAAGAGCCGCAAGCTTGTCGGGAAAGGTCTTGTTCGCCGCAGCATCGTCCTCAGTAGCGGTAACGAGAACAACGTTGCCGACTAGCACGGCCCAAGTGCTTGGCAGTCGCCGCACCTGGGCCTTAGGCAGGGGAAGTTCACGACGCTGGGCACGGAAGCCCTCGTTGACCATTGACGCAAAACGGCGGGTGACAATAGCAGCGCGTTCGGAGCACGACAGGCCCCACACGGGTTGGCGGATGCGGAGGATGACGTAGCCACTGTAGCTGACGTCGGCAGGTTGCTGCAGCGGGACGGCAACAGAAAAAGCCGCCCCGGCTGCGAGTGCAGCCGAGCAGAGAAACATCTGTGAAGCCCCCTTGGCAATGGACAAAGGATAGACTGCAAGTGAGCGTGACGCCAGGTTGCGCCCCGAGGCGCCACGTTCACCTTTGCCAGACCTGTGCCCAGCTGCAACCGCCCTGCTACAAACCGTTACTGAACCGACAAAGCTGCCAGAGGGCTTCAACACTTGCTGCAATGAGGAGACTATTAATGGAGTGCTAAAAAGCTGTAGTGCGTTGGCTCAGTTGCCCCGGTTCTCACAGCGACGCCGGGCCCAGTCCGGCTTCACTGTCTGTCGTTCGCGGGCAATGGCCAGTGCCCCGGCAGGTACATCCTCGGTGATGACCGATCCAGCCGCGACATATGCTCCCTCTCCCACACGGACCGGCGCCACAAGGATGACGTCACTGCCCACGAACGCCCCTGAGTCTATCACCGTGACGCGCTTCTGTCTACCATCGTAGTTGCAGGTCACGCATCCGGCGCCGATGTTGACCTTCTCGCCTATCCGCGCATCGCCAAGGTAGCAGAAGTGCAACGCGCTGGTGCCGTCCCCTATGTGGGTACGCACGGTCTCGGCGGAGGTGCCCAGGCGCACTCCCTGGCCAAGTTGCGTCCCGGGGCGCAGGTGGCAGTTGGGCCCAAGTTGGCAGCCATTGCCAACGACGCTCTCGCGCACCACGGCGCCTACGTTCACCGTGCAGCCGTCGCCGATTGTGCTGTCCTCGATGAGGGCATTGGGCCCGATAGTACATTCCTCGCCAATGGTGCAGCGCCCGAGAATATGGGTGCCCGGCAGGATCGTCGTGTCGCGCCCGACGGTGACCTGGGCGTCGATGTAGGTAGTGGCCGGGTCCACGAGGGTCACGCCTTCACACATCAGCATCTCGCGGATGCGCTGACGGGCCAGAGCCTCGACCTGGGCGAGTTGCACGCGATCATTGACGCCCAGTACCTCGTTGGGATCATCGATGGGCAGCGATTCGACAAGCAGGCCGTCCTGCCCCAACACAGCCACCACGTCCGTCAAGTAGTACTCGCCCTGCGCGTTGGCCGGTTCCACTCGCCTGAGGGCCTCGAACAGGAGCCTAGCCTTGAAGGCATAGACTCCCGTGTTGATCTCGCGGATCGCCTGCGTCGCTTCATCGGCATCCTTCTCTTCAACTATGCTCACGATCCTACCTGAATCGTCCCTCACCACGCGCCCGTAACCGGTGGGATCCTCTTGGATCGCTGAGAGAACCGTACAGGCGGCGCCGCTACGTCGGTGCGCCTG
>JAKORR010000073.1 GCA_029777735.1 Armatimonadota bacterium
AGGTTACTGGGGTCCCCTCTGCACCAGAGTCTTGTGGCCCGAACTGGAGGGGCTCGCGCAGGCAATACAACCCACCGCGCACCAGAACGGTGCAGGACGTTTCAGCGTCAGCTGCGCGGGCTTCGCGGACTGCATCACGAGCGCGCGTTAGAGTTGCGAAGGGACCATCGGTCCCCGTTTTGTTCGGTGCATCGAATCTTCCCGACCACTTGTCGTTGCCCTGGGGCGAGACGTAAAACGTAGAATCGGCGCTAAGGGCCCCCTGGGTCAGGAGAACCGTTAGAGCGACTGTAGGGGCGACACGTCGCATTGCTTACTTGCCTCCTTAGCAGCTCCATGGCAAAAGAGTGATAGACACCCGCATCGGGGCTGCTGTACGAGAATCTGCACAAAAGCATACCCCCGCAGGACGGTATACCGCGCGGGAACCGAGCCTGCCGACTACCTTCTTTCGTGGCGGAGGCGAGGAGTCCTGCCAGGTGGAAGTCCTGGTCCCGATCGCCAAGGGATGGCGGCGAGCTAGGCCGTTCACAAGGTACGGACGTTGGAAGGGCGAAGAGCCCTTGCTAGGTCTCCTGTGTGTCGCGGGCAAGGGACGTGGCAGGATGCTGAGGCCAGCTACAGGAGCTGACTGGCATTGCTTTTTCCCTACGGCACAGAGCGAGAGCTGGAACGCGTTCCAGTGGCCACGTGGGCTCTGATCGCGGCCAACTGCTTCGTCTACGGCCTGCAGGTACTGCTCGGCTGGCAGGGCATGGAGAACCCCTTGGCGCTGGACCCAACGCAGTTTCACCTGTGGCAGCCTCTCACGTCCATGTTCGCCCACGCAAGTATCGTCCACATTACAACTAATATGGTATTTCTATGGGTATTTGGTAGCCATGCAGAGGATGTCTTGGGTATCGGTCACTATCTGGTTGTATACTTCGTGGCGGGGATTTCCGCGGCTTTTCTGCACGTCTGCATCCAAGGGCTGACAGTGGACCACGAGCTTGTAGGCATGCTCGGCGCTTCAGGAGCCATCATGGGCATTCTGGCGCTCTTCGTCCTGCGCTTTCCCCGTGTACGCGTGCTCATCTTCTATATCTACTTTATCTATGTGGGTACCTGGCTGGTACAGGCTCGATGGGTGGCGCTATTCTACATAGGCTCGGACGTGATCTTGGGCATCGTCCAAGTAGTGACAGGGAGCGTGGGCGGAGTAGCCCACTGGGCTCATCTGGGGGGCTTCGCAGCCGGTGCGGCCGTGGCCTACAAACTCCGTCTGCCGGAGGCTGCGGCCTCCGATGGGGTCAGGGAAGAGATAGGCAAGCTGGCCTCGAGTGGTGCCTATGAGCTTGCGGCCGCTCGGGCAATCGAGGAGGCCGAAAAGGCTCCGGGCGAGGCGGCTGCCCAGGAGTTAGCGGCGGTTCACTGCGGTGCAACGGCTAAATTCGCCAACCGAGTGGCCGAGTACTGGTTGCGGGCCCTGCGCCTGCACATCGCGGCCCAGCAGTATGAGGGCGCCCTGAGGTGTTACGGCAAGCTCGTTTCCGTCTACGGCACGGCACAAGTGCCACCGCCCGTGCGCATAGCCCTCGCGGAGGCCCAGGTTTGCCTACGCAATCCCGGCGGAGCCATAAGTATCCTACGCACAGTGCTCGAGGAGAAGACTTCGGCTTCGATGCGCGCGGAAGCCGCTTTCCGCGCGGGCGAGATAGCGGCGATGCACCTGCAAGTGCGGGAACTGGCCAGACAATACTTCAGCTATGTGGTACGCTACTGCCCGGACAGCCGGCAGGCGCTGGAGGCCGAGGATTGGCTGCGACGGTTGGGTGTCAGCTGACAGCCGGGCTGCCGGGGTGGGTTTTGCCTCCTGTTGCAAATAGCTGCGGCTTGATATGGGGCCACCGACAAGCCGGCGCGCCGGCGTGAGACCGTGGACGTTCCGCTGCGGGCAAAGCTCTTGCTGACCTTGGTGAGCGTGGTGCTACTCGGGGGACTGCTCACGACCGTGTCGGGGAGCCTTCTGATAAAGCACATGGTTGTGGGCGAGGCCGAACGCCGGATGGCGCTTGCTCTTAAGACGGCGCGTGCGGTTCTCGACAGCCACTTGGAGGGCCTGAGGACGAGTGCTTCCGTAGTCGCCGGGAGCATGGCGCGAGAGATCCCGTGGTTCCCCGACGGCAAGCAGGCTTTTTCCCTAGAAACTCTGCGACAGAGGATAGGCAGTGATGTGTTACAGTTGGTTGATGCTGAGGGCATGGTGGTTCGGTCCGCCCGGCCAAAGGCTGTGGTGCCCAGGCCCGCTTCCAGCTATGTCGTGGATGAGGCTCTGGCTATGGGACAGGCGTGCGCCGCGATCGGACTTGTGCATCTCATGGACCTGGCGGCCGACAGCCCAGAATTAGCTGAACGTGCGCGCATCGAGGTCGTCCCGACGCCCAGGGCTAAGTACGGCCAGCCGCCAGAGCTTGACAAAGCGATGGTGATGGAAGCCGCCGCTCCGATCAAAACCGCGGGTGGGCGGCTCTTGGGCGCCGTGCGGCTCATGGTGGTGCTGAATCGCAACTTCGGGCTTGTGGACTTTATACGTGACAGCATCTTCGCGATGGGGTCCTACCGCGGCAAGAGCCTAGGCACGGTGACACTGTTCCAGCGGGACGTGCGGATAGCTACCAATGTCACAGACCCTGGGGGCCGGCGGGCGGTAGGGACACGTGTCTCGGCAGAGGTCTTCGACTGGGTCCTAGGCGAAGGCAAGGTGTGGCGAGGTCCCGCCTTTGTAGTAGACAGCTGGTATATCTCGTCTTACGAGCCTATCCGGGACGCGCGGGAGAAGATCATCGGCATGCTCTATGTGGGTGTGCTGAAACAACGTTACAACGACATGCGGGGCTGGGCGCTGGCGGTTTTCCTGGGGGTGAGCCTACTGGCCTTGGGCGGTGCGGTGCTGCTATCTAGTGCTTTGGCCGGGCAGATCGCCAGGCCTATTACGCGGCTGACTGCGGCGGCGACGAAGGTTGCTCAGGGCAATCTCAACCAGGATCTTCCTGTGCCGCGGCAGGCACGCAGGGATGAAATGAGCCGGCTTACGCTGGCCTTCAACAAGATGGTAATAGCCCTGCGCGAGCGCGATCAGGCTCTGCAACGCAGTCACCTGGAGCTGCGACGAACGACAGAAGAGATAAGGCGATGGAATGAGAACTACCTGGATACCCTGGAGTTCATCACCCACGAGCTAAAGAACCAGATTGCGGCTATGAAGCTGAACCTGCTGGCGTTGCACGATGGCTACGTGGGCGATATGACGCCACCTCAGTTCGAGGCTTTGGGTGATGTGCTGGCGGGCGTCAACCGTGCCGAGGAGATGATCCTCAATTACCTCAATCTATCGCGAATTGAGAAGGGCGAGCTGCAGGTGAGGGCTCGGCCGGTGCTCGTGGATGCCGAAGTGATGCAGTCAGTACTGCGCGACCTGCGGGGGCGCTTCGAGGCCAAGTCTATGCGGGTCGAGAACGAGCTGCCGACAGACCTGGTGGTGTATGCCGATCCCTCGCTGCTGCAGGTTGTGTATGAGAACCTGCTTGGCAACGCGGTGAAATATGGGCGCGAGGAGGGGCTGGTACGGGTGTGGGCTAAGCAGGGGGAGGCCTACGTGGAGCTGCACGTATGGAACGACGGGCCTGGGGTGCCAGCGGATCAAATGGCGCAGCTCTTCCGCAAGTTCTCCCGGGTGCACGAGTCAGTGGCTGAATGGGGGACCGGCCTGGGCTTGTTTGTAGCGCGCGAGATCGTGGCCAGACACGGCGGGGATCTTCGGGTGGAAGGCGAGTATGGAGCGTGGATCGATCTGATCGTCAGACTGCCTCGGTCCGACGTGCTCCCGGAAGAGCTGCCCTATGGTGAGCTTTGAAGGTATCTGCAAGGTAAGGGAATCATGCTGGCGAAAGAAGATCCCGGAGGTGCGCTGAAGTGGCCGAAGGCCCAGCCGAAGACCCAAACAACGGTCGGCTGAGAAGCACAATACTGGTTATTGACGACGAAATAGGCATCCGTAAGGGATGTCAGCGCGTGCTTGCTGCCGAGGGACATGACGTCATTCTAGCCCAATCGGCTGAGGAAGGTCTCGAGATCCTTCGGCAGGGGCGGCAGGTGGATCTGGCGCTGGTAGACCTTCGGATGGAGGGCATGGGAGGGCTGGATTTTCTCGTCGAAGCAACCAAGATCTCCCCTGAACTCGTGTGTGTCGTCATAACTGCCTACGCCACGCTGGACACGGCCATAGAGTCGACTCGGCGCGGAGCCTATGATTTCCTTGCCAAACCCTTCTCGCCCGAAGAGCTGCTACGGGTTGTGAACAAAGCCCTCGATCGGGTTTCGCTGATACGCGAGCGCAACCGACTGCAGGCAGAACGCGAGCAGCGGATGTTGGAGCTATCCACTGAGAAAAGCCGCCTGCGCAATATTATCAACTCGATGGCTGACGGCGTACTTGTGTGCAACGCAGAGCAGCAGTTGGTTCTCTTCAACCCAGCGGCCTTGCGTGTGCTGCCGGGGATCAAGCGCGGCGCCGAAAGCTATCCTCTGGCTGAGGTACTGCAGCCGCCCGAGCTGAACGACGTGATCGAGGAGGCGTCGCGTCGCCGCGTGCGGCTGTCGCAGGAGATACGCCTGACGCACCTGCCGACGCAAGCCTGGGTGCTCGCCGATGTATCACCGGTGTGCGACGATACCTCGGGGCTGTTCCTTGGAACAGTCACGGTGCTGCGAGACATCACGGAGCTGAAGCGTGTCGAGGAGGTCAAGGCTCAGTTCGTCAACATGATCGCTCACGAGTTGAGGGCCCCGCTGGCAGCTGTTGACGGGTTCCTGTCCGTGCTGAGTGAAGGCTTGGTCAAGGACCCGGAGCAGGAGAAGCACATGCTTCAGCGCTGCCGGGAGCGGATTAGAGCGCTGGCGGAGCTCGTCTCGGATCTGCTCGACATGGCACGCATGGAAGCAGGCCGTGTGCGCCGCGAGATCATGCCACAGAAGCTCAGCGACATCATCTCAGTCGTCGTGGAGCTCATGGCGCCGGTGGCCCAACAGCACGGTGTGACCCTCACAACCCAGGTGCCTGATGACCTGAGATCTGTGGACGCCGACCGAGAGGAGCTGATCAGGCTATTCAACAACCTGGTCAGTAATGCCATCAAGTATAACCGCCCGGGCGGCACAGTCACGATCACGGCTGCGGAAGATGGCGCCTACGTGAAGGTCGCCGTTGCCGACACAGGTGTGGGTATCAGCGAGGAGGGTCTGAAGCGTCTGTTCACTGAGTTCTTCCGCGAGAAGCGCCCGGAGACACGCGAGATCTCTGGTACAGGCCTGGGGCTAAGTATCGTCAAGCGAATCGTGGACTTCTACCATGGACGCCTGGATGTGCAGAGTAAGATAGGAGAGGGATCAACCTTTACCGTGTGGCTGCCCTTTAGCACGTCTGTGCCTTCGTCCGTCTCAGCTGCGACCGGCGAGTCGAGAGAGGGCCAGTGAGGGGCCGAAGACTTTGCCGCGGCGAACGACGTCTAGGCGTTTCCGTGCCTCCCGCAGGGGGACCGAAGCCGTACTAAGACAGGCTTGTGGCGGTGCAGGGGGCTAGTGAGGCTCATCGAGAAGTGTCATGGAGCCTCTCTTGGTGGTATGTTCTTTGGGTGCCGGATGAGGTGGTGTGTCTCACCTGAGGAACGTCGTACCTTTCGGGGTCACAGCCAGGCGGCTTGACGCCAACAGTCCCAGGGCCCTGCAAAGTCTCCGGGCTTGAGCAATGTAATTCCTAACTCGGCGCGTGTAGCGCGAGGGAGGACTCGACCGAGCAGACGGCTAACTGTCTGCCCCACCTCGACAGTCGGGCAAGATTCCTGCCCGGGGCGCAGAGGGAGGTATATGCATGGCCCTCGATTTCACCTCGGACTTCGAGACGGGAAACGGGGAGCTAGTCGACGCGAGCGGCGACGAGCTTCACTTCCGCGCCGAAAGCAAACGCGGCGCGTGGATCTTGTGGTGGCACTTCGAGCTTCGAGACGTGGCGGCCAGGAAGTTAACAATCGTGCTCGACAACGCGGGAGAGGTCATGGGCAAGCTTACCAGCCTGTCGCGTGTCCACCCGGTCGTGAACCTCGGCGGCAAGGACTGGCATAGGCTCGCGCCAGGCACAGTCGATGAACTGGCCGGCACATGGCGGTTCGCGGCGCACTTCCCGCGCGACCGAGACGTAGCGCGCGTCGCCTTCTGCTATCCCTATGGGTACTCCGAGGCCTTGCGCCAAGCCCGTGGCTGGGCCAAGGCGGGCGCGGAGTTGCGGAGTCTGTGCGAGAGCCCGGGCGGGCGCGAGGTGCCGATGCTAGTGTTCGGCGATGCGCAAGCCCAAGGGCGGGAGCTGGTGGTGGCCGTCGCCAGGCAGCACGCCGGCGAGACGCCGGGGAGCTTCGTGCTGGAGGGTTTTGTGGAGGCCTTTGTGGCCTCGGGCGAGTGTGGTCGATGGCTGCGCGAGCAGGGGGTGCTGGTGGTCGTGCCGGTCATGGATGTGGACAGCGTGGCGGAGGGTGGCTTTGGCAAGTGGCAACCACCGGTAGACTTCAACCGTGACTGGGCGGGCGATAGCCGGTGGCCGCAGATCCGGGCCCTGCGTGGTGTGATCGAAGAGCTGGCAGCGAGGCATCGGTACAGGCTATTCCTGGACTTCCACGCGCCCTGTGCGCACGAGCCTAATTTCCTGGCCCTCCACCCCGACGAAGTACTGCCGCCCGGGCCGCGGGCAGGGCAGAAGCTCTTCGGCGAGCTACTGGCGACTCACCAGTCACACTGGTTCGACTTTCACCCTGAAGACAGCTACATCTGCGCGAGCGAGGACGGCGTCTCCGCGATTGCCCAGGCACGAGAGCACGGTTGCACCGCCGTGGTCATCGAGACTACGTACCACCTGACGCGTAATGGCCGGATCGCCTCGCCGCTACGCTACCGGCAACATGGGCAGGCTGTTGCCATCGCGGCCGTGGCTTTCGTGCGGGAGCAGCGTGGGTCGGGCTTCTAGGGGCGCCGCGGTATAGGCTACGGGGCCGATTAGGTCTTAGAGTCTCAATCTTGGCCACACGTAGGTTGTCAAACCAGGCCGAGCCGCTCTCCACGTACAGCCCGACGCAGCCTTGGAGCGCAAAGCTGGACAGCTGTATCGAGAAGCCTCAGCAGTCGTTGAGATAGGCCTCGGCCAGGTGGGTGCAGACGATGAGACGGAGGGCCTGCAATCTCTGCGGCAGTGTTGGGATCTGAAGGTTGTTCAGCAGAAGACTTGTGATGCTGCCGAGTGAGGCGCTTACCTCCCCACCCTTTCCACGGTCCTCTCCGCAGCGTGGTTGATGTGCGCTCTTACGTCCCTCTCGCCGCCCCAGCAGAGAACCACATGCGTACCGCTACCATAGAAGCGAGCATAGTGGTCGGCCACGTGGATGGTTGTGCCAGTGGTAGGTGTGAGCGCGAAATCCCGGGCGCCTTTGAGGCTGTAGTTGGGATCTTGGTAGCAGGGCCAAAGTCCCGAAGGTCAGAGCCCAAAGGAGCTTGAGCACTCGGTAAATAGGATCATTGCGTTGCGCTCAGGGCCTGAACAGGACGAGCGTGTGAAGATCCATACGGGGCACAACGGCCTCGGTCCAGCCTTCCCGCATCGTCACATCAAGCACTGTGCCCTTGGGCAGCAACAGAGCGTTGGTATATGTTCCTCTTACGCCGACCTTAACGTTGTGCACAGGCGCGACCTCGGCGCGGAAGGCAGCCCAGGCCTCAGGATTAGGGGCCGCGGCTCGCCCGAAGCTGGAAATGTCATTGACTACGTGTACTAGCCGCGCACCCGCCTTCTCGTAGACCACCGTTTGTATGGACATCAGCGCATCTGTTCTAATCGGCGATGGATAGGCTGCGGTCCACTCCAATGCGCGGGCTATGAGGCGGCGGTTGACCGGGTGGTTGAAGACGTAGTATGCATGGCCCAGATCGATGGGGAAGAAGACGACCTTGCCTCGGCCTACCTGGCGCGCAACCAAGGCGTTGTAAACAAGAGTCTCAGGTGCACCTACTGGTTTGATCGCCCCGGCACCGACCAGGGGTGCAGAGAAGCTGTCAGCATCGGGCGGGCTCGTGGCCACCGCGCCGACGCGGCGCGTGGCTGGTCCCGTGTAGAGGAAGGTAGTCGTTGCGGGAACGCTCTGCCCCTGGTTCCAATTGCCAGCGTCGCGGATGTCGGAATGGTCCAGGATCGGGTGGTTTAGCTCCTTGAGTGGCAGTTGCCAGGTTGTTGCCTGGGCTGGGCCGTACTGGTTTACGCCTATCAGCGCCCGGAGCGCAGGGGCCCCACGCCTCGTGCCGTTGGGGTCGTAACGCCCTGTCTCGTAGGATGCCACCAAGCCGCCGCCCTGTTTGACATAGGTATCAAGTGCCGCGACCTGGGCGTCACTGAGGCACGCAGAGTTGGGTAGCAATACCGTGGCGTAACGTCTCAGGGTGGCCTGGTCTGCCAGGTTGTCGTCCGTTAGGATCTCGACCGGCAGGTGCAGCTCCAGGGCAGCTTGGAAGAAGCCGAACACGTTCTTTAGATAGGCCATGTAGACTTCTTCGCCCCGAGCGTTGGCGTACCAGTGCAGCGTGTCCTCGCCGAGGTGGATTCCCAGCCACGGCACGAGCTGGGCATTCTCGACCCAAGGCTCGCAGTCCTTGATGTGCTGCCAGGCCTTTGCCATGACTGGCCAGTTTCCCCCTGTGACCATGCCAGGCGCCGTACCGTTGGCGAGCATCGAGTAGGACAGGGCCAGCGCGTGAACCTCTGGGAAGTTGAGCAGCATGTGCCACATCTGCCTGTAGCCGGGGCGTGTGCGGCAATGGAGAAAGAGATTCTGCCAGGCGGAGTGCGAGGGCCATGCCCAAGGTCGCGTCCAGTTGTGGCTGTACTCCCAGCCCATCTCTTCGAGCAGGCCGTCACAGCAATCGGCGGCGCGGGAGGACAGGAAGTTGCTGTCGGTGGCGTTGAAGATCCACCCTACAGTCTGGTTAACGATAACGGCTATCTCGGGGTCTACGGCATGTAAGGCCTCGGTCAGGTCTAGGAGCACTTCCTCGCGCGTCCAGGTCTGGAAGTCGATCCAGCGTTGCCAGGTAAGGTTGCGGGGGTCGGGCTCGCGCGGTGGCTCTCCCCCGAACCGGTCCTTGAAGGCGCGCACCGTGTACTCCGAGTAGTCGCCGCCCTTGGGTCCCGTGAAAAGCATGTCGATCATGATGCCGTCGAAGCGTGCGAGCCTGGCCACCCGAACCCAGCGGTCTATATAGGCCTGACGATAAGGCGAATGCCACGAGCCAAAGCCGTTGGGGTAGGGCTGTCCCTGGACGTCCACCTGGCGCCATTCGGGATGCTCGACCAGCAGTGGGTCCAGGCTGCGGAAGGCGCCGTCGTAGATGGCGATCTTCAGGCCTTGGGCGTGTGCGGCGTCGGTGAAGTCCTTGGCCCAACCGTAGCTGAGGTCATAGCCCTCGGGGAAGCGGAAGGCCGCCGGATCGCGATTGTAAACATCATAGGAAAAGGCCTTCAGCCTACCGTCAAGTGCTCCGGCGGGCATCTCGCCCACGCCGAAGAGGCAATTGGCGCCAGACTGGGCCGCACGTTCGCTCCACTTCTCCGCCGTCATCTCTCGGTCCCACTCGAAGTGCGCATAGCAGACCCGCAGCGCGTTCTTGAGCCACTGGGGATGGTGTGTAATGCGGCGCGTGTGAACCAGCTCGGGTAGAGGTTCACCCTTTGGCACCTCACGTTGCGCTGCGAGTTGCGCGAGAAGGTCATCGGTGGCGGTGAAGTCTGCCTGGGGCGTGAGGAAGAAGCAGTCGGGACGCAACGCGCCCTGGCCCACGATGAAGACGACCTCGCCTTGCGGCAAATCCACTTCGCCGAGTCGGCGCCACTGGTAGGCGTTCGGCGCATCGAGCTTCTCCGCGGTCTTGGGCACGGAGGCTGAGAGGAGCTTGGCGGAATCCAGGACATCAAAGCCAAACTTCAGGGTCGCGTCGCTTGGGACTGCGCAGCGCAGCCAGAGGGAGTATCGCCCGGCTTGGGGCACTGTGAGGTCGTAGCTTATTAGGCCGTCCCTCCACAGGCCGGTGAGGACGCCGCCGCCGCTGCCCAGTGGCTCCGGGAAGATCTGGGCGAAGTCCTTGCCGCGCAGTCGTTCCTCGTAGGCCTCGGCTTCGAAGAACAGACCGCCGTGCAGCTCTGTCTGGGGAGCCGAT
>JAKORR010000778.1 GCA_029777735.1 Armatimonadota bacterium
GCGAGTGCCCTTGCGCATCGAGCCACCCACGCCGACGTACATGTCCTCAGTATTCTCGCGCACAACGATGAGATCGATGTGCTCTGGACCCTTGTCGCGGAGCGGGCACGAGACGCCCTTATACAGCTTCACGGGCCGCAGGTTGATGTACTGGTCGAACTCGAAGCGCAGGCAGAGGAGAATGCCGTGCTCCAAAACGCCTGGCGGCACTTCCGGGTCACCCACAGCGCCCAGATAGATGGCATCCATGCGTGAAAGTTCGTCCATCTCCGCGTCGGTGATAAGCTCGCCAGTGCGACGGTATCGCTCGCCGCCGACGTCGTAGACGACAGGCTCATACTCGACGCCATGCTTAGCACAGGCCGCGTCGAGTACACGTAGACCTTCGCGTACAATTTCTGGTCCCACTCCATCGCACGGCAAAACTGCTATTCTGTACATAGTCCTACCTATCCTCTTGCCCATGCATTACAATAGCCTGGCCGGGCACGCCACGGCGGTAGAATTATACAGGACACGTGCCCCGTGGCCAAATCCTTGAGAGGCAATAGGGAGGTCGAAGTCATGAAGCTGAAGTTCTCTCTTCGCGAACCGATGGCTCCAGGCAGAACCATCATGGAGAGGTTCGAGAACCTGGCCAAGATGGGGTTCTCGGGCATCGAGATCACGTCCAGCTCTACTCCCGACAAGCTGGAGGAGATCCTTGCAGCATCAAAGGCTACTGGAATCGTCCCAAACATTTTCTCTCTGGGCGGTGGAGCTATCCTGGATGCCCGCCGAGAGGAGCGCCAGATAGCGATCGATAGCCTGAAGGCATCGCTGGAGATGTGCGGAGCGGCAGGTGGCGTGGGGGTAATCGTACCTCCACTGATACACGTGAAGATGCAGAACCGCCCGCGGATTCCGGACCTGTCGCCTCTGGCTGGTACGAGCAAGCTGGAGTTCGACCTTTTCGTGGCCATTATGAAGCAAGAGATTGTGCCGGTGTGCGAAAAGACCAAGGCCTGTGTGATCATTGAGCCGCTCAACCGCTATGAGCAATGGTGGCCGTGCACGTTGGCTCAGGGCATGGAGATCTGCGAGGCTGTAGGATCGCCTTGGGTGGTCATAATGGCCGACTTCTTCCACATGAATATCGAAGAGGCCAACTTTGCTGCCAGTATCCGGCAGGCAGGCAAGTGGATTCGCAACGTACATCTGGCCGACAGCCAGCGGCTGCTGCCGGGCTATGGTCACACAGCCTTTGGAGAACCGCTGAGGGCGTTGCAGGAGATCGGCTACAATGATTACATGGGCTTTGAGTGCGGTATTCCGGGCGATCCCTTCGTGGAGCTGCCCAAGTCCATGGATTACCTGCGCAGCCAGCTAGAGGGTTAGGCTGGAGCGCAGGCTGGCGCCAGCCAGATAGGGCCAATGGAATGTCACCTTGGTAGCCCGGAGCATGTCTACATTCCAGACACATATTGCTTTACTCTTATCGTGAGGGAAATTGTGGCGTATTGCCGAAGAGGTCGGAGCATACAGCGCGACGTCAAAGGAAGGCGTTGTTCCGCAGCGAATCTCCTTAGGGTCAGGGTGAAGCGCGCACGGAGGTGTGACCAATGAGTGAGACGATGAAAGCCGCCGTACTTCACGCCGTGGGAGACATGCGGATAGAGGACGTGCCCAAGCCGGAGGTGACGTCGCCGGACGACGTACTCATCAGGATCACGTCAGTGGGCATTTGCGGGTCCGATATCCATTTTCTCAAGCACGGCCGCATTGGCAATATCATCCTCGACAAGCCCACAATAATGGGCCACGAGAGCGCCGGCGAGGTTGTGGGGATCGGGTCGGCCGTTACACGCGTCGAGCCGGGTGACTTAGTAGCCATCGAGCCGGGGAAGACCTGCCGCCGTTGCGAGTTCTGCAAGTCCGGTCACTACAATCTATGCCGGGAGGTGGTTTTCCTGGCCGCGCCGCCTGCGGACGGTGCTTTCTGTGAGTATCTGGTTTGGCCCGAGGACTTTGTGTTCAAAATGCCAGAGGGCATGACAGCCGATGAGGGCGCTATGATGGAGCCGTTGTCAGTCGGTCTTCACGCTGTTCGGTCTGCGGGCGTGCGGGGAGGGGACAGCGTAGCTGTGCTTGGCGCTGGCCCGATAGGCCTGACCACACTCATGTCCGCAAAGGCCCATGGGGCGACCACGATTATCGTCACGGATGTCTTCGACACCCGGCTGGCAAACGCGAAGCGCATGGGCGCGACCCACGTCATCAACGTCCGGGAGACCGATCCTGTGGCGGCCATTAAGGACCTGACGGGCAGCCGCGGCGTGGACGCTTCCTTCGATTGCGTCGGCTCAGAGCTCACGCTGCAGCAGGCCCTCCAGGTCGCGCGGAACCAGGGCGCGATGCAGTGCGTGGGCAACCCCCAAGAGCTCCTGCCACGTCTGCCGATCTTCGAGATAATCAACCGCGAGCTGACCGTACGCGGTACCTTCCGCTATGTGAACTGCTATCCACCCGCCATCACGCTGACAGCCGCAGGCGCCGTGGACGTACGGTCGATGGTCACGCACCACTTTCCACTGGCAGAGACTGTCAAGGCCATGGAGTGGGTTGACCAGAACAAGGACAAGGTCATCAAAGCCGTGATTCATCCCTGAAGCGGGCCAGCGGAAGGGAGAGCGATAGAAGATTGGAAGACGGCCCAGGGTTACAATGGCAGCAAAAGCGGCACCCATGCACAGGACACGCAGGCACAGGCTCCTGACATAACGAACGAGAGGACTGAAGAACGTGCCTTGGCATTTTTTCGCTGTCACGCTGACAGTGCTCCGGTGGCCTAGGCAAAGGCTATTTCGGCAGCTAAGTTCCCCCTGGGCAGGGGCTTGAGGCACAGGAACCAGTCGGCACGGCCTCGGTAGTTCTCCTCTGCAGCCGTCCGGACATGCTCTAAGGTGGCGCAATAGGAGCCGGACGCCAGCAGGTACCAAGGTAGCCGGGGATGCTGATGCCGTCTTTGTATCGCCTGGCCCCCGTTGTGCCGGAACAGGAGGTAGGGAAAACCTCAAAGCAGGCAGGGCTATTTGTTCCAACACACTCGTGACACTTCTTCATCCTGGTAGGTTTCCTTGTCCAATCCTATCCGTATGCTTACATCGTATACTCGGGCCCTCTGACCCTCGCCGTGGGACGCCAACACCCGCGCCGGAGGGCTCAGGTCTTGACCGGCGCGAAGTCGTGCTCTCGGCGGCGGAAGTTGTCCTCGACCACTACTAGCGCCCGCCACTGCCCCTCATCGCCGCCCTTGGCCTCTGGCCATCTTCAGCCACCACACTCACTTCGTAGGCCCTGACCAAAAGCGGGCTGGCGCGACTACCGGTGTGCCAGGGGATACTCGTGCATCTTGGCGTGCAACGTGTCGAAGGTCAGGGCCAAACGGCTGAAGATCTGTTCCTCATCCCACTCGAGGAGGAGGTCCTGCGGCAGACCGTCGGCGGGATCGGATAGCCACAGGTTTGTGGGCGCGCGACTGAAGTGGCATGGAGTGTCGGATATAGGTGCTCGAGTTTGATGCGAGCATCGTCGGTGGTGAAGCGCCGGTCGATGCGGGCGGTATCGGCGTTGCGCTCGTCGCGCCAAGCCATGACCTCTTCCACCAGGGTCTGTCGGTCGAGTATCCGGCGGCGGGTGCATTGGCGGCTGAGGATGCTGAGTTCGCTTTCGGCCATGTTGAGCCAACTACCGTGCTCGGGCGTGTAAGGGATCTCTAAGCGGTCCCAGATTCGCTTGGCTTCCGCCGGTACTTCCGCCTCGGGCCCCGGTAACGCGCCAACGCCGCCTCCAGCCCCTCGGTGATCATCACTTTGCGCACTCGGGCGACCATCACGGGTGTCACCCCAAAGGCTTCACCGATGGCGCGGTCTCTCCTACTCCGGTCCGCCCGGACTCACGTCGGCCTTCAGCAGAATCGGGGCATGTCGCAAGTTCTGCGCGGGACAGCTTCCTGTCTCTATCATCCGCTGGCAGTGCTGTCGTTGCTCTCTGTCAACTCGACGACGTATATCTTCCTTTTTGCCTTGCGTGCGTCTCGCCGCGATGGGCTGCCGTGCCGGTCCAGGAAGCGAGCGCCTGGGCCCGTTACAAAGCGTGAAGGGTCTACTTCGCATCTCGAATTCAGTTTGAGGCCATACCAAGGTCAGCCTGCCTGGAGTATTCTGGCTCCGGCGACCAAGCCCATCTTGAGGCACTGATGCCCGAGGGTCTATGAAAAGAAAGCCGGGAGCTGATTGGAATGAAGAACGCCGGCAGTTTTAGACAAATCCCAGCTGAAGGATATCCATCAAGCAGATTCAGTTGTGGGTCATTGACAACCTTTGTAGCACAATTGGGCTTCCGAAAGGCCTGGCGCGTGGGACGCACTAACGGGGGACAGGAATTCTCATATACACTTAGACCGGCCAGGTGACAGTGAAGGGCGGCGTGATGGACTTTGACCTGACGCAGATAGACCAAAGCCTGTACGTTGTCTTATGCGCCCCTGGACGGCCCAGGGGAGGCTGTCCTGAGCACCTAGACCGTGCCTTGCCGCGGCAGGTGGCGGGACCTAGCCGACGAAAGCACACAGTGGACCTGACGCGGAACACAATTCCTCCTGGCACAGCAAGTCGGGCACAAGGAGTCCATGCATTGCATTGGCCGCCGCGACGCCGGCAAGGCTAGCGTCGGGAGCACCAAGGCGATATCGGAGAGAAGGCCACATGCCGAACCAGAGCCAACTGTCGATCGTTGACGTCATACCAATAGCTGTCTTCCTTGTCGTGCTAATCTTCTTGTTTTGGTGGGTGGTAATACGCCCGGCCAACAAGCGAGCGCGGGACCACGTAGAGCTGGTGCGCTCGCTTATGCCGGGCGACCAGGTGGTCACGGCCGGGGGCATCCATGGCACAATCAGAGAGGTGCGCGAGCGGACAGTCACGATTGAGGTCGCCCGGGACACGGTCTTGACCTTCGACAAGTACGCAGTGAGGCGTCGTGAAAAGCCGAAGTCGTAGCAAACCCGGAGACGTCTCCCAAGGCAGGGAGGCGGCCGCCAGTCGATACGTGGGAGGCGAGTGAATTGATCGTCGTAGCACTGGTTGCTGCCGTGGTGGCTACGGTGGTAGCGGTTGTGGCGATTGTCGTGGCGCGTCGAGCCATGCGCGCGGCGGCCGCTCCTCAGTCCCGAATGTTGAGAGAGTTGCTTCATGCCGTGAGCAAGGGTGATGTCGAGAAGCTGCCTGCCCTGCTACGCCAAGTAGACCTGCATATGGTCAAGCTGGAGGACCGACTAGAGAACGCCGAAAGGCGCCTTGCCACGTCGATGCAAAAGATCGGCCTGGCACGGTTCGACGCTGATCCCGAGCTGGGAGGTAAGGTGAGCTTCTCGCTAGTGCTCTTGGACGAAAACAACGACGGCGTCATTGTTACCTCCGTGTATCGCTTGGAGGACAGCCGCATCTTTCTGCGTGAGGTGCAGGGCGGTTGCACGCAGCACAGCTTGCTGACGGAAGAGGCGCGGGCTCTAGAAATGGCCTTGGACGAGGAACTTCAGCAACGGCGCCAACAGCGCCACACGGGCGCACCGGGGACCGATCTTCGTCTTGCGCAGGAGAAGGACGGTGAACCAGGCGGCGATGTCCTTTGACCAGGAATTGGATAGCTTCATCGAGTTCCTCGTGGTAGAGCGCGCCCGGTCGGACAATACGGTGGTCGCCTATCGCCGTGACCTCGCCGACTACGGTGCCTTCCTGCGGCGGCGCGGCAAGATCGGATACGTCCAGGCTGTTTCGGAGGACGTGCGGGAATACCTGGCCTGGTTGCAGCAGAAGCAGCGCCGCAGGCGCAGC
>JAKORR010000779.1 GCA_029777735.1 Armatimonadota bacterium
CTGCTCATTGTCGGTGTCGGGGTCCACGGCCACCAAAAACCCTGATGTCCAGTCGTTGTAATAGGCAGCCGTCGCCGGATCCGTTCCAGTCGGGCCAACTCGGCTAGCGATGCGCTTGTCCTCGTCTCCTTCATAGGTCGGGTTACCGCCGCGCCCGGGCGGAACATTCCGCCCTGTGTAGAGTTTGAAGCGCCCACCGGGAGAGAACCAGTAGTCGAAGGGGTCTGTTGTGCTCGACGTGGTCACAGTAAGCAGCACCTCGTCGGCAACTTCCAGACGCGTCAGGTTACGAGGATGACTCGCCGTAACTACCAGCGATTGTTGGGCAGCGGCTTCCATCGCGCAAGCGGCCACGACGGCCCCTACAACCAGAAACCTAATAGGAATCACTGACTTGCGCATGCCTGCTTCGCTCCCTCTGCTGCGTCTATACCTCATTGTTCTACCATCCTATCTGGAGCGCTCGGATGCCCTGGACAACCTGCCCATCCTCCGTCCGAGCCGTCACGCACACTAGGTACCGGCCGGGCGGCACGGGCGCTCCGGTGTCGCTCACTCCATTCCAACGCACCTGGTTCACCTGCCCCGGCAAAGCCTGGGTATCGCCAAGGCGTCGTACAACGACACCCGAGATATTGCGCACCTGCACCGACGCCATGCATGGTCGAGTGACCGAGAAGGCAACTACGGCGCTTCGTCCCCGCAGTGCCTGCGTCTGGACGTTGCTTATCTGCAGTATCTCCCCTGCGTCATCAAGCATACGTACGCGGAGGTGCCGCACGCCTCCATCCCCTGAGTTGTAGGAAAAACTGGCGCTTGTGCGCATGTAGACCGACTTGCCGCCGTCGATGTCGTCGAGGGCGAGCCTAACGCCCTTCGGCACCACTTGGTTGAGGTCGGGCCACGTCAAGGAGACCAACGTGTTCGGCGCGTCACACTTCACCTCAAGGTTCCAGCTCTGGCTCCCGTTCGTGCCACGAAGGTCCTGGGCATACGCACCGTCGTACTGCCCCCAGCCGCTCTTTGGCAGATAGCTCTGCAGAGAACTAGCCAAAGGCGGAGGCTTGGGCACATCGCGCCCAGCGTCGTATCCGCTTGTGCACCCGGGGCCGGCCCCAATGAAGAGCGTGGGATCCTGCCACCCTCCGGCCGAGGTCACCAGGCGCAGCCGCCAGACTTCTGACGATAGCCACGGCTTGTTTGCCAGCTTTGGAGCCGCCGCAGCCGACACGCCCGGCGAATAGACGATTAGCTTCGTGTCCTTCGCTACGTGAACCCAGTAACCGCGGAAGGGATGCATGACTGCGGCAAGTGGATCAGAGGGAAAGTCGTAATAGCCGTTCTGACCGTCGTTCTTGAACTCGTAAATGATC
>JAKORR010000780.1 GCA_029777735.1 Armatimonadota bacterium
CGGTTCCAGTTTGCTACGTCCTGCTTCCACCACCGCTGTAGCTCTTCGAGACTCCCGTACTTGCGTTGGAGCCACAGACGGAAGCCCTCATCGTCGGCCGTTGTCTTTGGGGAGCCGTTTCTACCATAGACGAGGTGTAGCGGCTTGCCGTCCAAGCATGGCCAGGCAGGGCTCTTCGAGTACAGGCGCACGAGGCCCTCGACGTGGCGCCCGGGGTCCATGTTGCGCGCGAAATCGTCCATCTGGAAGTCCTCGCCGTCTTGGTAGAAGGACATCCAGCAGTCGTAGCCACGATTGCGCATCTCCTCCGCGGCGTCCATCACACACCGCTCGCGCGGCCTCCCGATCTCGTCCAGCCACGCGTGGCCCCAGAAGTCCATGAAGTGGTGTGTGATGCCCCACTCCGAGGCCATGTGGAGTTGCCGCAGGTTGTCATCAAGCCGAGAGGAGTCATAGTAACCCCCGAGGGGCGTGTTGTAGACGCCGCCCACCCAGTTACCCATCTTTTTCTGGTAATCCCACTGGTACCAGTAGAAGTACACATCGCTTATCCAGGGGCTCTCCAGGGCCGCCGCGCTTCCGGCGACCACCAGAAGGGTGACACAGCAAGCGACAATCGGCGACGGTCTCATTGTAGTTCCTCCGGTGCTCCCGCTCCCTTCGGCTCTGCCGTTGGCCTGGGGGCCTACCCGAGGCTCCAGCTCCAGGCTGCAGTGCAATCATCTACAGCCGCCAGTAGCTCAGGATCCTGACGCCCGGCTGCGAGTCGGTTTCCACTTGCATGCGCTGAAGGCCCGATCCTTGGACCTCCTCGGTCATGCCCGTGAGCTCATCACGGAGAACGTAGGTCTCGCCGCCATCGATCTCCTCCAACTCCAGAACCACGGCTTCTGGGGCCGCCGCACGGCGGAAGGCCATCACGATGCCTCCGTTGTGCTCGGGGTCGTGGAGCTGCCAAGCGCACCAATCTTCCTCGCTGGTGGTCACCGGTGTCAGAGGCCAGAAGTTGCCAAGCCACAACTCTCGCCAGCGCTTGAGCTCGTCCAGACGCTGGCGTACGAGCTCCACAGGGAAGTCCGGGGCCAGTACATAGGGCTGCACGTTGACGCCCGCTTGCGCCACGCTCCAGAAGCTATACGGGTCAAAGCTCCAAGCACCCGCGGAGTTCAGCGGTGCCCAGCGACTCAGGCCGCTTGTCTGGACTTGGTCAAAGATCGGCAGCGCCTTCTGGCTGCATTGCGTATCCGAGCGCCAAAGCGGGAGGCTACGAGCCGTCGTCTCGAGGTCGATGCGCCGTCCGCCGCTCGCGCAGTTGTCAATCAACATCCCCGGCTTGCGGCGCAGAAGCTCATCCCACATCTCATATAGACCCTCGATATAGCGAATCTCGGTTATCCCTTCACGCTCGGGCTCGTCGGCCGCACGCCAGAAGGGCAGTGGATCGATGTTGAAGTCGTTGCGGTAGACATCGATGCCGTATTCACTGATGGCTGTCGAGAGCAAGTCCGTCAGGTATCGCCGCGCCTCGGGATCGCCCAAGTTGTACAGGCCGTCGTTCTCCTGGGTCCAGTTGAGCGGCCCGCCGTGCAGCACAAACTCTGGGTGCTCACGGCCGATCCGGCTGTGTGGGTTGACGCGCTCAGGCTCGAACCATACCACAAATCCCATGCCGTGTTTGTGGGCGGCATCGGCCAACGGGCGCAAACCGCGCGGGAAGGCCTCGGCCTTGGGCACCCAGCTCCCGACGCCATGGGGCCAGCCACCCTCGAACCAGCCCGCGTCAAGCCAGTACATCTCCACACCGAGCTTCAGCTCCGCCAATCGCTCAATGATCGCGATTTGGTTTTCCTCGGTTACGTCGTTGCCCTCATTAAAGGCAAACCATGTGTTGTGAGTCACCGGCGGCCACTGGAGCTTGCCCTCGTGGCGTGGCAGGTAGTGGTCGATGAGCAGATGACGCAAAGCATTGTTGCCGACGTAGGGGTTCACACCCTGCCAGAAGACTAGCAGCACACGTGGCGTGCGTATCTGCTCGCCTGGCCGCAGGCGCAGCCGAGTATGCTCCTGCCCCACCCATAGCCTGACCTTCCCGCCCACGTACTCGATGCGCGCTTTCCATTGCCCCGACCAGCCGATGGCGATGATCACTCCGCCGCCCTCCCAGGCGATATTGAGAAACGGCAAGGTGGCGTTAGACGAGCGGCCGCCCGCTGGCGCCAGCTCCAGGACCTCCCCCTCGCACAGACGGGTCTCCAGCGGCAGGAAATCCGTGATCTGGCAAGTGCTGCCGTGGGCGTGGTGGATTGTGAGCGCCTCGCCCGATGCCTCGATCTCAACATCAGCGGCGGCGATTCGCTCCAGCAGCGGGCTGTCCGCCACGCCTTGGTTTTGCAGCCTACCGACCCACTCGATTGCGCCGTACTCCTCCCATGCCCTTACCTCGCACCAGGCGGCGACTCCCGCCGAGGCGCCTTTCACTAGCCACTGCTCACCACCCGTGGCGATAGGGGCCACCTGATCACCCTCGTGCCCAATCGCGGCCAGTGATGCTTGGGCGCCTGCCGTGTGCCAGGACACGGGCATTGCGTCAGCAATGCTACCGGGTTTGGGAAGGTACATAGTGGCAAACTTATGCATAGTTGCACCTCCTGTTATCCCATGGCGAGCTTGAGACCGAAGGCCTCCATCGGCCCAAGCTCCATCTCAAGCCCTTCGTCATCGATCACTTCGAGGCCCTGATCGACCACGCCGTTCTCGCCAATGCGCACGAAGCTGGTGTTGTCAGCCAGGCCGTATTCGACCAGAGGCACTCTCAGCTCGAACTTCTGCGGTTTGTCGGATAGGTTAGTAATGACCAAGGCCACTTCGCCCGTCTCCGACTGGAAGGCTCCGGCTTGCACGGCCTTCAGGGTGACGATGCGGCTGCCACCCCAGGCCCAGTCGCCAGTAACGTCGTCCACAGCCCCGGCCACTATCGGCGGACGTACCATCCGGCCGCGGAAATAATCCCTGAGCTGCCAGCGTATTTTGGCCAGGCGACGCAGGTAGGGCCCTATCTTCTCATCTTTATACACGCCTGGATCGAGCCACCCGATCTGTTCACCGAAGACAAACTGCTGCGCCATTTTCATGCGGAAGACCAGAGCCTTGTCGCCAGCGAAGTTGTAGGCGCGGCTGAAGAGGCGGACCTTGTCTCCATACACCGCTGGGAAGAGCGGCACCGCGTTTGTCTCCTGCCAGTGCCAGCTCAGGTACCCATCAAATACGTGAGTGAAGGGTTCGGCGGTGCATTCGGTGGTGAGCATCTTATCTGGGAACTCGGCCGCCAGATCGGCTTGCAGCTTCTCGAGCATGGGCCAGTAGCCCTCGGTGGTCCACCAGTGTCCGCCCGAGAGGGGGTGTCCGTGCCTCTCGTCGTAACACAGGCGCGGCGAGGCCGCCGCCACCTGGTCGATGTATACACCATCCACGTTGTACTCAGGTCCCACGAGCCGCTTGACGATGCCCTGCACTGTCTCCTGCCACAGCTTACTGACAGGGCACATAGGCACCAGCTTCTGGCCCGAGCCGTACGTCTCGATGTAGTACTCGCCCTTGCGGTCCTTGGTCGCCCAGGGCAAGGCTACCGTCGGGAAGTCCTCGGTGTCGCTGTCCCACAGGCGCCCGTTGATGTAGGGCATCACCCGGACCCCCGCCTCTTGTAGGGCCTTCACGCCCTCGGCGAAGCCCGGCTTGGCAGGAAAGTAATGGGGGTAGTTGTCGTCAAAGGGTATTTCGTGCCAGTTGTACCAGTGGATAGCGCAGGGCACGCCCATGTACTCACGGAAGGCCTTGACCGCGGGCACTACATTCTCAGGCCCACCTCCCGTCGTGACCCACAGTGGCAGGTCCCTCATCCACTCTGGCGTGTCGGGCCGGCCGGGCAGGCCGCGCTGGGGCCACCACTGGGCCTCCCGCTCGACCCAGGCCCGGTAGATCATAGCGGCGTCATACCAGTCGCCCTCGAAGGGCACCACGGCGATACGGCCTGGTGGGTTGAAATCGTTGCCTGGCACGGTATGGTCGGGCGCTGGCCAGCTAAAGCCCATCTTCATGCTCTGGCCCTCCGGTGCTGCCTCGATGTTCTTGGTGCTCGCCAGAAGGTCCTGAGCCATCAGCACACAGCCACCACGCCTGTCGTAAAGCGCCATCATCTGTAGGTCCGTCCAACCGTTGGGATACAACCCCGACACCTTGGCACCTGTTTGGTACGGGTTTTTCCAGACCTTGCCAGAGCTGATAGCGGCGAGGAACACGTCGTCTTGAGCCTGGTTGCCCAGTGCCCCAAAGTACATCTGTGGCCAGGCGACTTCAGCCAGGCTCAGCTCGCTCGTGTTGTCGATGTTCATCTCCATCTCAAGGGCTCCGGCCTCACTGATCCGCGCGACCACCTGCACGGTGAGCGAGTCCTTGGCGTCCACCACACCAGGCATGTGTCGCAACGGCTTCCACTCGATCCTCACTCTCCTGGCGTTGGCATCCAGCCAGGCGCCCGCGGCGGGAAGTGCTGCGTTCATGACCACTTCCTTGCCATTCTTATCCTCAGCCTTTACGACCCACAGCGCGCCTTCGCCCTTGCCCAGCAGCTCGCGCTTGGCCCGCAAGTCGAAGAGGCTAGCCAGGATCACGCGCCCGTCGTCATTGCGGCGCCAGGCCATGCCCAGGTCGCCACGCTCGGCGCATAGAAAGCTCTTGTTGGCGGCGAACCAGGCTTGGGCTTCGTGGCCATCGCGCGCCAGCTTGAGGGCATCGCGAGCTGTCTCCACGCCCTGTAGCAAATCCTCTCGCGCCAGCCGCTGGACGAGGGAGGCGATCCACGCCCACCTCCGCCGCTGAGATCCTGTGCCGGCAGAGGACAGCGCCTCCAAGGCAGCATTCAACTCTTCGGTGGACACGTAAGCCTCACCGGGTCTGGGCATCGACGCGCCAGCTTCCGCTAGGTCGCTGAGCCCACCGGGAGCGTCGGAAGCATACAGGGCCACTTCGAAGTTTCGCTCGGTCGTATCCCACCTCACCCAGGGCCCATGTAGGTACGTGCCGTACTCGCCGCGGCCGTCGTACACGCGTGCCCCTTCGTCCACCAGGCCCAGGACCGCCGGGCCTTCAGGGCCGTTCAGTAGCGCCGCCCAACCGCGGCCGTGGATCGACTGCCTGTCGGCCTTTAACTCGCCTCGGCCGTCGCTGCTGGCCCAGTGGGTGAAGTCTGTCCCAGGAAAGTTGATCTCGATGAAGTGCAGCTCGTCCCACGGGAAGGCCTCCTCCTGCTCCATGTGCCCGCGCACCAGGATGTAGGGAGAACCCGCACAATAGCTATACTCATAGACCGCCCGGGGCCTGCTGTCAGGCTGCTGGCCGCCCGCGTCCGCGTAGTACGCGCTCACGCGTACTACGGTCCGCAGCGGTCCCTCAACAACTACCCCGACCTTCGGGTCCGGGCAGTTGCGCAAAGACTGGCTCCCCAGGGTCTCGTTGTACACGCGGTCGTTGTTGTTAAACTGCTCGAAGATCTTGCCTGTCTTGACGAACTCCCACCGACTCGGCAGGCCGGCCTGCTTGGCCGGGTCATGGCACACGCGCACAGAGCCATTGTCAACGACGAAGGCTCCGCCCTCGCGCGTCACCTTCACCGCGCCGGTCACAGCGGCGTCCTCCCAACGCGGGCCTTCGGACGTGAAGTACACCCGCACTCGCGTGGCCACGTCGGCCGGCGGCACCCCTAGGGTTAGCTCGCCGCTGGCCAGCCCGTCCGAGTCATATTGGCAAGCCACGGGCTCCAGCTTGCCCTCGCCTTGATCAAGCGCCGCGCGAACGTCCTGGGGCAGGACCTTGAGGCCCTCGGTCCTCATCCCCAGGGCTCTAGCAACCTGCGCGAAGTCCACCCGCACGACGATGGGCATGGCGATGCTCCGAGCTGGCACCACGACCACAGCGTACTTCTCCGCGTCGGCCGGTACTGCCAAGGCTGAGAGAGCGACGACAAGGCTGAGCGTCATGATTGTCCGCCTCCTAAAGTCTAGCACGGCTCGCCTGCGAAGGCCGGTAATGGCTACAACCCAAGATCTCGGTCGTCGAGCCACCTTGTGGCCCCACGACCGCTCCCTGACGGCCTGGCAGCCACATCCACCCTGCCTCAATAGCGTTACTGTTGGAGAGTTAATTCGCCGCAGCTTTTGTAGGGGCCTTCCGGGGATTTGCGTGCAGTGACTTGTGGCCCTCCGAGACCTTGGCAGATCGCCGCGTCCACAGTTCAGGTGCCCGGAACTTCTGTACGACTCAGGGGAGCCTAGACTTACGACCGGCCTAACCGTCCAGGCCCTAGACCTTTACTCCCGGAGGTGACGGTCCGTGCGCCGTATGCTTGGCCTCGTGGTTGTCTTGGCCTCCTTGGTTCTGGCATGGACCTCAGTGTACCGTCCGCCTGGTGCGAGGCTATGCTGCGGTCTATCGTCGGCATGGATGGCTGGTGACGTGCCGCAGGCTGCTTTCGCTCTCGACGAACAGGGCCAGGGCCCGCAGGGCCGGTGAGCATACCATCACCCTCGAGCAGGTGGACCCGCAGCAGCGGAGCTTGCGCCTCCGTACAGAGCCGGCCCCGCCCCCGAGGCTCTCTTTCAGATGCAACTGATAGTGCGCAATGGGCAACACGTGTCCCGTTCGTTATCGTCAACGAACAGGCTGCACGAAGCTGTGACGGTGGTGGGCACTTGGCAGGCCAGGGTTGGCCAGGAACCATCAGCCACGATCCTGGTGACCATCGGACCTGGACCGTCGAAGTGGACGCGACTGCCCTTCGAGCTGCACTTGCCTTTGCCGCCGGACCCACAGGCCGAGCACTAACCGAGACTGCGGCGGTGCCGAGACAGGGCTCGCTCAGCGTGCCCGTGGGTGCTTCTCCTCGTACACCTCGCGCAGATGCACCTCCCCGACGTGGGTATAAATCTGCGTCGTGGCAAGCGAGGCATGCCCCAGCATGTCCTGAATTGCCCGCAGGTCTGCGCCGCCCTCCAGTAAGTGTGTGGCGAAGGAGTGGCGCAGTGTGTGCGGCGTGGTCTCGGGTGGCAGGCCCGCACGGGGTAAGTACAGCTTCTTTAGGCGCGCCCAAAAGTTCGCTCGCGTCATAGGACTACCACGTTGGGTCAAGAACAAGCCGTCTTCGTCA
>JAKORR010000781.1 GCA_029777735.1 Armatimonadota bacterium
AGCCAACACTACCCAACAGTGCCACTACACCGCCACAGATCACCCCAAGAGCCAGAAGTTTCCTCGGTTAGGATGATTCACGCAAGGCGAAGGATTGGGCACATCACTTGGCCCACCGCAGTACAAGACACAACCACAGCACCCTCACTACCGAAAGCAGAGGAGGGGAGTCGCTGCGCGGTTCCCACCGAACTCGCTACTAAAAAGTGCAGGGGAGAGGTGCTATAGCCTCACGCCTATCCTGGGCCGCGGGTTGTGCCTAGGTGCCGATGCCTAGGTGACCACTGCCGCCGCGCACCGGCAGTTGGAGCTGGTAAGGACGCAGCTTAGCAGAGCATGGCCGCCCCGTTGCCAGCCAGACCACACGCGCCCGAGGTCGCAAGATCATCGCCGCAGACGTGGCTGGCGCGGAGTCGCCCCCGTGGCGGCAAATAGCTCCCGGCTCGTCGTGGCTGCGCAGAATCTGCCACGCCCCTTCGCGCGTGTGGGGGGTCTCGGCCGCGAGAATCCCTAGTCTGTCATACCGTGCTCTGCTGTTCTGGAGGTCCTCTGGCGATGCTGTTAATAGCTCGGCGAGATCGGGTGTGAGGAAGTGGTTGGTGGCCCAGACGGCGCCGTCCTGCGGCTCGCGGATGGCAGTCTTGTAGACACTGCGCTCGACCCCGACGAGCTCCGACTCATCGCCGAGAATCCAGTTGAAGGGATGACAGACGAACTCGGCCTCAGCGAGAGTCTCTATAGCCTCCCGGACATTGTGCGTGCGGTCCAGTACCAGCCTCCCGACCATGTTTGATGGGATCCCAGCGGCGTTCCATTCACCTGTAGCGACGGAAGCGCCACCGTAGCCCACGCCGTACTCGTTGACACCCGGGCCACCCCACACGGTGCCGGGCCAGGTCACATGCAGGACCTGGGCTTTGCCGGGCACGTCCACGACGCACACAGCGTAAGTTGGGGTGTCGCCAGCGCCCAAGTCGTTGGTCTTGGCGATGAGCGGCCCGCCGGGAGCATCTGCGAAGCCCACAACCGAACAGCTCTGCGCGTCAAGCTCTACCAGGCAGTTGAGCATGAAGATAGTCTCGGCCGCCACGCCTGCGCCTTCGGCAATTCCCTCCATCTCCGCCACTAGGTCCGGCGCCAGACGCTCAATGTTTCCCAGGAGCACCTGCAGGCGCTCGCGGTGACGGTCGGACGAGAACCGGGCGGGGAGGTTGAGCCGCGTGAGCAAGTCGTGGATTGGCTCACGCAACCCTTCGCCCACTTGGCGCCCCACCGCGGCTGGATCGCCATAGGCCTTGACGAAGAAGGCTCGCACCTTGTCCATCACTCATGCCTCCTAGTGAGGCGGGTACATGTTGGGTCGCGCCTGCCGGCTGCCTGGTTGCGGCCGCCTGAGGCTCTTCAGGGAATCACAACAGCTTTGACGGTCTCGCCCCGGCGCACAGCCTCTAGGGCGCTGGCGATATTGTCGAGCGCATAGCGATGCGTGATGAGTGGCAGAACTTGGACACGCCCAGTCACCAGCAAGCTGCGGGCGCGTGAATCGGTCAGCGGGTTCGTGTACGCACCCGTGATGGTCAGTTCACGGTGATAGATGTCGAAGGGCTTGATATCCAGCTCGAACTGGGGCGCCTGTACGCCGAAAAAGAGCACTGTACCTCCCGAGCGCACCAGGTCTAGCACGGTCGCGGCCGACGCTGGATGGCCTGAGGCCTCAATTACGACCTGGGCGCCGCCGTCGGTGAGTTCGCGAACGCGCCGGGCCAGCGTCTCGGCGCTCAGGCTCGACGGATCGATCGTAGCGTCTGCTCCAAGTGTCTCGGCGAGCTGCCGCTTTCTCTCAATGGGCTCGACGAGCACCAAGGGCGCTGCGCCAGCATGCTTGGCTATCTGCAGAAGAATAAGGCCGATGCTGCCGCCGCCGGTGATGACGGTAGGGTCGCCAGGAGTGAGGCCAGCCTGATCGATGCCGTGGAGACAGCAAGACGTAGGTTCCAGCAGAGCAGTCGCTTCAGGTGGGAAGTTGACAGGCATGACAAGAAGCTGACGGGCTGGCGCCGCGAGCTTTTCGGCGAAGCCGCCGGGAAGCTGCACGCCGATAGCCCTCATCTCGGGACAAAGGTGTGGCTTGCCCCGGAGGCACGCGTAACACTGGCCGCAAGCCATATTTGGGTTGACGGCCACCAGGTCGCCGGGGCGCACATTGCTGACTTCGTCCCCCACGGCCTCCACTCGCGCAGCGATCTCGTGGCCCGGCAACACTGGGTAACACTCGGCCAGGAAATCGCCGCTCTGGATGCGCAGGTCTGTCCCGCATACGCCGCAGGCCTCAACGCGCAGCAACGCTTCATCCGCGTTGATCTTAGGCTCGGGCACGTCTTGGACGGAGATGCTCTGGTCTGCGTAGAATAGGGCTGCTCTCATCGATCTTCACTCGTTGGTTCTGTTCGCGGGCACGGCGCGGATTCCTCTAGGAACAGCTCTTCGGCCACCGCGGTCTAAGGGGCGAAGGGTGCAACGGTATCAGAGTCCGGAGGCGAGACAGAATGGGTGAGATAGAGAAGGCTAACCCCAGGGCGACCCGCGCGGCGTGGGTTATGATGACTGTGGGCGCGCTGGTGCTGGTCTGGAGTTTGGCAGCCGGAGCCAATGGCGATACGGCCCTGGTACCCCTGGGCATCAAGCTAATCACTCCCCAGAGTTTCCTCAGCGACAGCCCTGGGTCGGTGAGGGTCATTGTGACCGACCACGCGGAGCGCCGACCAGCCGCGGGCGCCATCGTGTCGCTGCGGCTGACCAACCAGGAGGGCACACAGGGCACGAGTCTTTTCGACGGCCGCACGGACGCCACCGGTACCGTGAACGCAGCCTTCAAGCTTCCGGCTCTCGCGCCTGGCGAGTACGTGCTGAGGGCGGAAGCCCGGCACGGGACCCAGCGCGATGAGCTCTCTCGCTCCGTCAAGGTGCGCGAGGACTACCAGGTAATACTCGTCACGGACAAGCCACTGTACCAGCCCAGCCAGGTCATCCACCTGCGAGCGCTGGTCCTGCGCAGGCCAGACCTCCGGCCTGTGGCCGAGCGCGAAGCGCTGCTGGAAGTCCGCGACGGCAAAGGCAACAAGGTCTTCAAGCGCAAGCTCAAGACCAGTAGCCTCGGCACTGTCTGGGCTGACTTTGAGCTGGCCGATCAGGTAAATCTCGGGCGCTACGAATGTAGAGCTTCCTTTGGCGAGTCGACTGCCACCAGGACTGTGGAGGTGAAGCGCTATGTACTTCCCAAGTTCCGTGTGACCCTGGACAGCGACCGGCCCTACTACCTGCCCAGCGCCACGATTAAGGGCAAGGTGACGGCCGAGTACTTCTTCGGTAAGCCCGTGGTGGGGGGCAAGGTTGAGATTATCGCCAAAACCTTCGACGTAGAGTACAAGCAGATCGGGCACGTCGAGGGCCGCACCGACGATAAGGGCGTCTTTGATTTTGAGCTTGGCCTACCGAGACACTTCGTCGGCCAGCCCCTGGAACAGGGCCAGGCCTTCGTTGAGCTTCACGCCACCGTCACTGACACGGCCGAGCATGCGGAGAAGGTGGTCATCAGCCGCACCGTCACTGGCCAGGACCTGCAGATCCACGCCGTGCCCGAAAGCGGCGAGTTGGTGCCGGGTGTGCCCAACACGGTTTGGGTGTTGGTGAGCGAACCCAGTGGCAAGCCGGTCAGGGCGCGTGTGGCCCTGCGGGACGTGCAGGCCCAGCAGCCCTGGCGCGTGAAAGGGGAGAGGCAGACTGTAGTCACCGATGATCTGGGCATAGCCGAGATTGTGCTGATGCCAGAGTTTGCAGGAGAGCCGCCAATGACCGGTCCCGGAGGGGCTTCGTGGCTGCGTGGCGGAGTGGCGGTACCCGATATGCCGATGGCGATAGAGCAACCTCAGGCCCGGGCTAGTCTGGGCACCAGTGGCCCCATCGTCCTGTCGCTGGCGGCTCAAAGCGCTTCGGGGCAGTCCGCGAGGGCCGAGGTGCGCCTGGGCGTGGACCAGACGACGGACGGCGAGAGCCTGCTGCTACGCACGGACAAGGCGGTGGCACGGGTGGGAGAGTCGCTGGGAGTGGTGGCTCTGGCGCCCGTACAGCGCGGGTACGTGTACTTTGACCTGATCAAGGACCGTCAGACGATGCTAACCCGATCGGCCGAGCTGGTCGAAGGCAGGGCCGAGGGGACGATCACGTTGGGTCCGGAACTGGCCGGTAGCGTCTTTGTGAGCGCCTACCGCATTGCCCGCAGCGGCGAGATAGTGCGCGACACGCAGCCCTTGGTGGTGGAGCCTGCGTCAGACCTGCACATAGACGTGCGCGCAAACAAGGATGTTTACCGCCCTGGCGAGCCTGCGCGGCTGGACTTTGAGGTACAAAGGGCCGATGGGCGGCCGGCGGTGGCTGCGCTGGGTGTGAGCATAGTCGACGAGAGCGTTTTTGCGCTGCAGGACATGCAGCCAGGCATGGAACGCGTGTACGCGTACCTCGAGGAAGAGCTGCGCAAGCCCCGGTACGAAATTCACGGTCTTGAGATGCCGGTCATCATCACCCGGCCAGAGCCGCTGGTGCCCATGGACAAACAGCGTGCGGCGCGAGTGATGCTGGCTTCAGCCGAGATACCGAAGCTGGACATGCAGGTCGAAGATTCCTACGTCGCTCGGCTCCAACAGGCCAAAGCCGAATGGGCCAAGAAGATGGAGCCCAAGTGGACGATCATCCAGCGCGCCGTGCAGGCCTACAACAGGCGGAAGGGCAAACCACCTACCTACAAGGAAGGCCTCCAAGCTCTGGTCCGTGAAGGTCTCCTGAAGGAGGATGATCTCAAGGACCTTTGGGATCATCCGCTGCAGGCCGTGCCAGAGTGGCCAGGCGAGGAGCGGATGTATGGGCTGATACTGGTGAGCGCAGGGCCAGACAAGGAGTTTGGCACAGAGGATGACGTGCCCGTTGGAGTTGAGCGAAGAACAATGTTCGGCGTGCCCGGGATGAGAGGGCCCGGAGAGTTGGCGCGTCAGATGGCTGTTCCTGCCGCCCCCGTTGGCACGGCCGCTGAAGGTGGCGCGGGCATGGCTCAGAGCAAAGCCGTGGCAGGCACCGAACCGGTCCGCGTTCGCCAGTTCTTCCCCGAGACTCTGCTCTTCCGGCCCGACCTGATCACCGATGAGAAGGGCCTGGCTTCCATCGAGTTCAATATGGCGGACTCGATCACGACCTGGCGGATGACTACTCTTGCCAACTCGGCCAGTGGAGAGCTGGGCTCGCGCGACGCGCCCTTGCGCTGCTTTCAGGATTTCTTCGTGGATCTGGACCTGCCGGTCTCACTGACTCAGGGCGATCAGGTCTCAGTGCCCGTGGCCGTCTATAACTACCTGGAGACCTCTCAGACCGTGCGGCTGCGGCTGGAGAAGTCCGGATGGTTCGAGCTAATGGGCGAGAGTGAGCAGAGCCTGAACTTAAAGCCCAACGACGTGACCGTGCGCTACTTCGCTATCAAGGTGAAGGGCTTGGGCGAGCACAAACTGACAGTGTACGCCGACGGCAGCCAGATGAGCGACGCCATTAAGCGCAGCGTGCGCGTGGAGCCAGACGGCAGACCGGTCGAAGAGACGGCCAACGGACGGCTCAGCGAAGAGGCTACCGCGACCCTAACCATCCCGGTGGAGGCTATTCCCGGCGCCAGTGTGCTTCTCGTTAAGGTCTATCCTGGCATCTTCTCCCAAGCTGTCGAAGGCCTTGACAGCGTGCTGCAGATGCCCTTCGGCTGCTTCGAACAGACCACTTCGACCACCTATCCCAACGTCTTGGTGCTGGACTACATGCGCACGACCCAGCAAATCACGCCGGAGGTCCAGATGAAGGCTGAGGGCTATATCAACCTCGGCTACCAGAGGCTGGTGTCCTATGAGGTGGCGGGTGGTGGGTTCTCGTGGTTCGGCGACGAGCCAGCAAATCAACTCCTCACCGCGCTCGGCCTGATGGAATTCTACGACATGTCCCGCGTGTATAGCGTAGACGAGGACCTTATCCACCGCACACAGCAGTGGCTACTGTCTAGGCAGGAGGGCGACGGCTCCTGGTCACCGGACAAGGCCTACCTGCACCAAGAGGCCTGGGGGCGGCTGCAGAACAGTAAGCTATTACCCACGGCCTACATCACTTACGCGCTGGCCTCCTGCGAGGAAAGCAGCCCCAAGACGCGCAAGGGCTGGGAGTATGTGCGCTCGCATTGGAAGGACGCCACCGACTCTTACCAGCTTGCTGTGGTCTGCAACGCGCTGGTCGCCGGCGACAACTTGTTCAACAAGGGCGACCTTGACGACGCGACCATCGGAGCCCTTGATAAGCTTGTGGGCCTATCGAAGACCAAGGGTGAGCAGCGCTGGTGGGAGAGCGAGATCACGGGATTCACTCACAGCAGCGGCCACTCTGCAGATTTGGAGGCCACTGGCTTCGCCGCCCTCGCTCTGATCAACGCCGGGCGCTATGCCTCCGAGGCAACACAGGTGCTCAACTATCTGATCGCGGCTAAGGACCCGCGTGGCACTTGGCACTCCACGCAGGCCACGATGCTTGCCCTCAAGGCGCTGCTGCTGGCCCAGAAGGGCGTAGCCTCCAAAGCCACAGGAGAGGTCGAGGTCAGGATCAATGACCGGATCGCGGCCGAGCTGCAGATTACCCCCGATAACGCTGACGTGCTACAGATGGTAGACTGCCGCCAGTTCGTGCGCAGCGGCGCCAACGACATCAAGCTGACGATGAAGGGCCAGGGCAGCATGCTCTACCAGGTAGTGGCGAAGTACTGGATGCCCTGGAAGCTCGTGGAGAAGCCAAGGGCTGAGCTGTTGGACATCACGTTGAACTATGACAAGACCAAGCTCGCGGTCAACGACATGGTGAAGGCAACGGTGAAAGTGAAGAACGCTGCGCCGGGCGCCACCAGCATGGTTGTCATGGATTTGCCCCTTCCTCCGGGGTTCTCGGTAGAGGAAGGTGACCTGGCTGAGCTTGTTGACCAAAAGATCATCGATCGCTTTGAGCTCACTGGGCGACAGATCATCGTCTACGTGGAGAGAATCGAAGCGGGCAAGGAGCTGATTATGACCTACCGCCTCCGAGCCCGCTATCCGATACGCGCCAAGGCGCCCGCCTCAACAGCCTACGAGTACTACAACCCCGGGAACCGATCGCAGACCAGGCCGGTGGAGATGGTGGTAACAGACTAGGGAACGGCCTTGCCGTGCTGAGCGGAAAAGCCTATGGGACCCGCCGCCTTCGTCGCGGCGGGTCCCGTTATTCCATGTCGTCATCAGCGTCGGGGCCCAGAAGCTGCTCCAGCCCGTTGGGCTTCTTCAGCGCGTCGTAGACCTGGCGTTCCTCAGCTGGGTCAATCTGGGGTAGATCAGCCTCGGCATCCGACGCGTTCTCCATCTCCTCGTCGTCCTCGTCGTCCTCCTCCATCTTTTCCTCGGACTCCTCGGCCTTGCGGAAGGCCTCTTCGGCTGCTTCCGTGAAGCCCGAGACCTCGAGCACAGAGCCTATCCACCAGTAGAGCTGGGCATCCAAGTCGGCTCCAAGTCCTTGCTCAAAGGCAGACACAGCTCGCAGACAGGCTAGCTGGAACTGAAGGTATTGTTCCTCTGTCAGCTTGCCCTGCCTAGGAAAAGCGCCTAAGGCCTGTTGGTAGCGAGTGTAGCCCATGACCAGGTGCAGGAGGCTGTCTGGAACGCCAGCTTCCTGAGCCGCGCTTAGATGGTGCAGAGCTTGGTCGAGCCGGCCCAGCCGCAGGCAGCACTCGGCCGCAGCCAGCGACCGCGCCGCGCGGCCCGCGGGCGAGCTCACGACGACGCGCAGCAGGTTACGCAGGTTGTGCTGCAGGGCTTGCTGATGTCCCTGGTAAAGCCGGTCGAGAGCATCGAGATGCAACTCCTCGGCGTCAGCGGCCTGCTCGACCTGGCGGTAGTAGCGCAACTCAGCCCGCATGAGCTGCCCTATCGCGGCCCCCACCGGTGAGTGGCTTTCCTGGCCCGCAATCAACTGATCAAGGGCAAGCTCGAACAGCGCACTCGACATCCATTCCGCCGTGTCGAGCTGTTCGAGCTCGCTTAGCATGCTCAGGAGCTCTCGATCGTCGTAAGAGCTTGCCATACGATAGGGTCACCTCACGAGGGAGCGCGCTACTTTACCTCTACCTTACCACCGACCTCCTCAATCTTCGCCCTGATGGCTTCTGCCTCCTCCTTGGAGACGGCTTCGGCTAAGGTGGCACCGGGCGCGGATTCGACCAATTCCTTGGCTTCCTTCAAGCCCAGGTTGGTCAGTTCGCGAACAGCCTTGATAACATGGATCTTGTTCTCGCCCACGTCGGTCAGAACGACATCAAACTCAGTCTGCTCCTCAACCTCAGCGGCCTCGGCAGTACTGGCCCCGGCGGCCACGGCGATTGGCGCTGCGGCCGTGACGCCCCATTGCTCCTGCAGTTTGTCCTTGAGCTCCACGAGCTCGAGAACAGTCAGCTTGTTGATGGCCTCAATGATCTCGTCAACGGACATTGCGGGTTTATCCTCCTAAGTATTGACACCCCATCAGGGGTTCAGGTTTCGCTTTACCTGGGCGATAGCCCTGGCGCCCGACTAGGCGCCTTCCTGCTCGTGGCGCTTATCGGCCACCGCGTCCAACACATACACTAACTCCGAGACGCAGGCCTGAAGAAGGCCCACCAGATCGCGCAGGGGCCCATTGATGGCTCCCACTACACTGCCTTGGATCTCCAGCTTGCTCGGCAGTTGGGCCACGGAATCCGCGGCGGCGGCGTCAAGCACCTGTCCTTCGACGTAGCCCGCCTTCAGCCGCACTCCCTCGTGGTCCTTGGCGAACTCCCTCAGCGCTCGGGCCGGCTCGACGGGGTCCTTGAGGCAGTACAGTACCGCTGTGGGCCCTACGAGGCACGCGGACAGGCTCTCATCGAGACCCACCTCGGCAAGGGCCTTGCCGAGCAGTGTGTTTTTGGCTACCTGTAATCGCCCGCCCGCTTCTAGGACGGCTCCCCGCAATTCGTCGATGGCCGCCACCGACAGCCCTCTGAACTCAACCAGGTAGAAGTTTGGCGACTGCCGGAGCGCCTCGACCAGTTGCGCCACTGCGGTTATGTTCCTTTGTTTTGGCACTCAATCACCTCCTTCCCTCGGGTTACGTGTGCCTAAAAGGGAAGCGGGAGCTGCCGAAGTCGGCAGCTCCCGCGATAGAGCAATCCTCGCGTAAGCCTTCTCGCCGACCTCGGCGGGCTGACCCTCTCGGGGCCTGATTAAGCTCTCGCACCCGCTGTCTTCGGTCTGCCGCTCCCAGGGGAGCGGTTTCTTCTTGGGTTGACCGTGCCAGACGATCTGTTCGCTATCCCACAAGGCTGGTATCCGCTGCCACAGGCACCAGTCAGGCCGGAGTCACTGCGGGCCCGCCCTGACTAGGGACTGGCTTTATGCAGCCTTGGACAAGGCGGAGAGGGCCTTGTCTACGTCAATCTTGACGCCGGGACCCATCGTCGACGTAAGTGTAATAGAACGAATATATCTACCACTGACGCCTGCTGGCCGTGCCGCGATGATGGCGTCCAGCAAGGTGATGAGATTCTCCAGAAGCTGTTGCTCCGTAAAGGAGACGCGGCCCACGGGCGCATGGATGACGCCACCGCGGTCGATACGGAACTCGACGCGGCCCGACTTGAGCTCGGCCACTACCTCCGCTACGTCTTGCGTAATGGTACCAGCCTTCTTGGACGGCATGCGCGGCCCGAGCTTCTTGCCCAAGCGCCCCACGATGCGCATGAGCTGTGGCTGGGCCACCAGGATGTCGAAGTCGTCCCAACCCTGCTCGATCTCGGTGACGAGATCCTCAGCGCCCACGCGGTCAGCGCCGGCGTCCTGGGCCTGCTTGGCAGCCTCTCCCTCGGCGAATACTGCGACGCGTGGCACCTTGCCCGTGCCGTGAGGCAAGACCACGGTGCCGCGGACCTGCTGCTCGCCCTTGGCAGGATCGACGCCCAGCCTGACGTGAACCTCCACCGTCTCGTCGAATTTTGCGGTAGAGGTCTCCTTGACAAGCTGGATCGCCTCAGCCGGGGTGTATTGGACCGTACGGTCGACCTTCTCGGCTGTCTGCTTGTAACGCTTGCTGTGACCGGCCATTGGTTCTCACCCGCCTAACCTACTAACCTACGACTTCGATCCCCATGCTCTGGGCTGTGCCCTTGACAATGGCAATGGCGGACTCCAAGTCCCGGGCGTTGAGGTCAGGCAGCTTCCGCTCCGCGATGTCCCGTACCTGGGCTTCCGTAACCTGCCCGACCTTTTGCTTGTTGGGCACGCCGGAGGCCTTCTCCAGTCCTGCGGCACGCTTGAGCAGGCTCGATACCGGCGGCGTCTTGGTAATGAAAGTGAAGGACCCATCCTGGTAGACAGTGATCTCCACCGGGATAATGTCACCGACCTGCGCCGAGGTCTTATTGTTGAAGGCCTTGCAGAACTCCATGATATTGACGCCGTGCTGGCCGAGAGCAGGGCCCACCGGCGGCGCCGGGTTGGCCTTGCCTGCCGGAACGTGAAGCTTCACGATAGCCTTGACTTTCTTCGCCATTGCCTACTCGCCTCGCTATGCACAGGTGGAGTTGGTCCACTGGGTACGGAAGAGAGCTGAGCGCTATACTCTAGAGTCTCTCGATGTGTGTGAACTCCACTTCCACAGGGGTTTCGCGGCCGAAGATGGCAACCTGGACCTTCACCGTCTCGCGTTCGGGGTTGACGTCCACAATCTTTCCCGAGAACTCCGCAAAGGGTCCATCCGAGATTCTGACCGCCTGCCCGGGCTCCCAGACAGCCTTGGGCTTCGCTGCCTCCTCGCCAATGGTCCGCTTAATG
>JAKORR010000782.1 GCA_029777735.1 Armatimonadota bacterium
ATAGGGCGGGCCAATGTTGACCGGGGTATGTGCCTGTCATGGCGCCCCGGGCCGCTGTACAAACTGTGCTTGGTCTGCGACGAGCATTGTCCCTGGGACGCTATCCACGTCCTGGATGATAACGGACAGAAGCGCCCCACAGTCGACGAGGAGAAGTGTGTAGGCTGTGGAATCTGCGAGAACCGATGCCCTGTAACCCCCGAGAAAGCGATTCGTGTACAGCGCAAGGGCCCACTGCGGTAGAGGGCGGAGTATCCCTCCCCTGGCTGTGGTCGCCCGGCATCGGATACCTGGCGGTATTGGCAGCGTCGTGCTGTTGGGGCCTGTCCTGGACCGCCATCAAGGTCCTAATGGTCCGGATCAGCCCTCTGGCGCTGAACTGGCTGCAGATGGTTCCGGCGCTGTTCTTTGCCCTCGGAATGCACCTAGTCGCTTCCCGGCGTGCGAGAGAGGCACGCTACCCGATCAACTGGCTGATAATCTTCGGGCTGACGGCGTGCGTCGTGTTCTACACCCGCAACCTAGGCTGCCAGCTCACCTCACCCACGACGGGCTCCATCATCAGCTCGCTGGACGTGTTCTTCACTGCGCTGCTTAGCCTGTGGGTTTTGCGTGTACCACTTACGACGTTTTCTGTGGCTGGTGGACTGCTACTCCTAGGTGGCGCCGCGCTAGTTATGAACGTATTCAGCGGTGTCGTGGTCTTCAGTCCTCTCGGCTACCTTGTCCTGATCCTGTCGGCACTGAGCACTGCCGTCAACGCTCTGATTATCAAACTGCACTTCCAGCACACCACGGATGCTACGGTCGTCTTGGCTAGTGCCGTGGTCCAGTGCACGGTATTCGCACCGTTGCTGTGGGCCACAGACCAGTGGCACTATGTCCTTGAGGCTGCTCGCGACCCACACCTTTGCCTGGGTGTAGTGGGCGTGTCGATCCTTATTACAGTGGGACTCTATCTGTACTACTTTGCCATGAAGCGTGCACCGATGACGAATGTGCGCATGCTTTATCTGAGTTCTTCGGGCTTCGCCATGATCACCGACTACTTGTGGCTTGGGGCTGCGATCAGCGCTTCGCAGATCGCGGGTCTTCTGGCAGTGATGCTGGGGGCCGCCCTGGTGATACACGGCACTCCGCAGCAGCCTGATTCGTCCCCGGGGCTTGTGAGGTGATAGCGGTGCTTGCGGCTACGGTGGTAGAGTCCCTGGCTCTCGCGCTGGGCTGGACGGTGGCCCAGCCGCCCTTGTCGCCGGAGGTATTAGCCTCGCCTTTTGGCATTGTCTGTCCCTGGCCTGGGGTTGGCAAGAACGGCATGGGCGCGGTGTGGTGCCGCTGCGGAGCCGGGGCGACAGAGTTAGGCAACTGGCCAGGCCTCGAACCGCTACCAGGGGTCTTCCGCTGGGCCTCGGCGGAAGCCGAATGGGATAGCTACTACGCTCGGGAGAGCCTCGTGCCGACACCGATCCTGGGCTACACGCCGAGATGGGCCTCGCGTTCGCCAGAGGGAGATCAGGCAAAGTCTCGCCCGCCCGCAGACCTCTGGGACTATTACCGCTTCTGCCGGGCAGTTGCGGAGCGGTTCGCCGGACGGGTGTGGTATTGGGAGGTCTGGAACGAGCCCAACGTAGGCTTTTTCGAGGGTACCATTGCCGAGTACACGGACCTGCTCAAGACGGCAGCTGTGGCTGTGGCCGCCGGTAGCCCAGGGGCCTATGTCGTATTCGGAGGCATGGCGGGCGTCGACGAATCGTTCCTGAAACGTTGCTATGCCTACGGCGCGGGCGACTACTTCGATGTGATGGCTGCGCACCCATACCAGTGGGGCAAAAACTTCGACGACGGCTGGTTCTGCGACAAGTTGGAACGCCTGCGCGAGACGATGGGGGCCTGTGGCGACGAGAACAAGCCGATCTGGCTCAACGAATTGGGCTGGTCAACCGGCGACCGGAGCATCACGGAGGACGATCAAGCGCGGCTGCTGGCGCAAGCTTACGCCACAGGTCTGTCGCGGCGGGATCTGGGCATCGAGCGTCTCTTCTGGTTCTGCGTGAAGGACTGGGGCGGGCCCGGGTATGGGTTGTACGCCGAGGATAGCCGCAGGAAGCCCGCCTGGCACGCCTATAGAGCTATGGTGAAACTGCTTGGGGGGCTGGTGTGCTGGGGCCGAGTAGACGTTGGGAAGAAGGCCCGCTCATATGCATTCACAGACCCCGAGCGGAGGCGCTGCATGTTGATCCTGTGGTCAGCAAGTCTAGAGCCGTGCGATGTTGATCTTTCCTTGACAGTTAAACCAGCTGGAGCCTGGGATATCACGGGCAGGCCGGTCGCTCCTCCAACGCCAGTGGGCGGGAAACTGCACCTGCAGGCAACGCCTGCGCCCCAGTTCCTCGAGGTTGATCCCGTGGAGGCGAGGGCTTTGGTGCGTGAGGTAAGGCCGCTGCTGGCCGCAACGCCCGATCCGGGCCGCCGACCTCGTGCCTGGATGAGTTTGTACCCACAACCGGGGTGCTCTCTGCCGTGGCTCAGGCGCGGCGAGAGAGTCCTGCTGAGGGCGAGAGTGTTCAACGCCTCCGGTCGCGCGCTGACAGGGAAGCTTGAGCTGTCGCTGGCCAACCCGAGTGGGTCCGGGCGCCTGGCACACACCACGGTCCCGGTGTCTTGCATGCCCGGCAGCGACACGGTCTTGAGGCTGTCCTTGGTGGCGCCGCAAGGAGCACCAGACTGGGCCGTTCTGCGCCTCGAGGCGCAGCTAAGCGGGGCGTCGCTGCGGCCTCTCGAGGTCCCGGTGCTTGTCGGCGATGGGCCATGCATCAACTTCTTGGCAAACAGCCATCTAGAGCGCTCGTGGTATCTGCACGGTGAGGCGCGGAGCAGCTGTTCGGAGTCAATGCGCTTCGGCAGCGAATGGATGTACCGTCTGCCGGTGCCTCATACGGGCGACGCAGCTATCAGGATGCAGGTGGGAGCTCACCAAGCGGGTCCGTGGAGCGTCGTCTGGTCGAGGGACGGCAAGTCGTGGCAGCCCATGATGGAGGGGCGTAGCGAGCTAGGCTGGCACGAGGCCCATATCGTCGACCTCAAGGAACCCTCTTTTTACCTGCGCTGCAAAGGCGTCGACCAGCAAGTGCGGGAAGTCATCGTCACCTATCTGCCCACCAAGAAATAGATGGGCCCAGGGCAAACAGAATCAATCATCATCACGCAGCCTGCTGAAGTCGCCCCAGGGTCTGCGACTGAGACCCTCATACAGAACTGCTCGGTGCGCGCTGTTTGAGACCGCCTACGGTTTATCCTCGACTGGAGCTCAGACGCCGAAAGTACAGAGAGTATTCCGCGCAAGCTTTTCTGTTAACTGAACAGACCATATCTTGAGGCTGGCTTGCGATAAGGTTAACAGTCTGTTAAGAAGCCCTGGCCTCAGTCTGTGCTAGAATAGGCAAGTGGTGGGCGAGAGCGCCATGCGGCGACTAGATCAAACCTATCCCCTGAAGAGCACCATCCTGTACCTCAGTATCGCGCTGGTGGTCGACGCGCTGGCTTTGGTGCTAGCAGCCACCCGTGTCCCGCCATGGGCTCCCTCATTGATCTGGGACGGAGGCGGGATACTCGTCATAGTACCCTTTGGCATCTCCGGCGTGATCATCAGCGCGGTGGCGGGAGCAGCCTTCGGGGTCATGGTGGCCTTCGTAGCCAAAGCCATCCTTCACCGCTACCAGCGCCCGGTTGCCGAACTCGTGGCGTGGGGGAGTGCAGCTCCCGGCCTGGCGCTACTTGGGGGCTTCCTCGTGGCCGCCGCCATTGCGTACTGGGTCGGGGAAGCACTGCTTTTCCCGGGGTTCAGTGGTGTGATAGGGGCGGCGAATGCTCTGCTTGTCAGAGGCCTAATATACCCTGAACTCGTGGATCTCTACTGGCTGGCGGAGCGCCTTCCGGCATCGTCCGAAGCAAAGGGCATCCAGGAAACATCTTCGAAGGTCCTCTAGCGTGGGGAGTCTTAGCCTGGCCCCAACCCGAACGTTTTCTATCATGGAGAATCTTCCCCCTTAGCAAAAAGAGGCAGGCGGCCCGAAAGGGCCGCCTGCCTACTTTGCACCCACCTAGTCGCAGTCGCTGTTGGGTCTAGGAACTGAGGTCGAAGGTGATTTCCTTGCAGGCGACAATCCGCGCCGTGCCCAAGAGGCCCGAGGGCTTTGGCTCCTGCACGAGGAGATTCTGCAGTGAGTTGGCCGCGCGCACCTCGATCAGGTTCGCGCCCGTCTTCGCTGCCTCCGTGATCTCCACGCGCCACGGCTCCCAGGCCCTGACCCCGCAGGGGCTATCGTTGACAAACACCTCGGCTAGGTCGCCCGGCCTGTCAAAATCGAGGAATAAGCGGCAGCCGAGCTGGGCCCGTGTCAGGTTCACCCACTGGCGGTACACGCCGATGCCTGAGTAGTAGGGATAGCCCTGGCGATCCCAACCCTTGCCGGTGAGCGTGTCGGTCTCAGCAATTACCTTGGGCCGTCGCGCGCCCGAGACCGCGAACCGCCCAGTGAGAATCACCGGGTAACGTAGAGCAGGCATTTCGTACAGGTGCGTGGTCGTCACTACTACTACCTCGTTCCGGCCGGCCTTGAGCAGCCCCTCCACCGAGGCTTCGTAGATGTAGTGGTCGAGGTACTGGCCAGTCTGCCAGCCCTGGACGCGCTCGCCGTTGACCCGTACCTCGAAGGCCACGTGCGATGAGCGCTGCCAAACCTTCTCGACGATGAGGCCGTCCAGCAGTAATCGTGCCTCTTCGGGCACGATCTCACACTCAACGATGGTTGAGAACTCGAGCCTCGCGCTTGCGTGGTCGCGACCTGTAACGTGATTGATTGCCCGCATCTGCCAGTCCACAAGGGGCAGCGCGTTGGGCTTGGCCGTCTCAAACTGCCACTCGTCGGCCAACACCACAGGCTCGGGCAGACGACCCACAGAGGCGCTGACGACCCTCTCCCCCGTGGGGCAGCCCACGGTGACATGATACTTGCCGGTGCGGTCCGCCAGGCCCACGGCTGTCTTGTCATCCACACTTACAATGGACAGGTCCGCATCCACCAGTGGGGTACTCGGACAGCCTGCGGCCGCTTCGCAGCCGATGACGAGGGTGCCTACAGCCGGCAGGTCCAAGAGCACCTGCGGCCGGTCTACACCGCGTACGACGGGGGCCGGTCTGACCGTGCCAGTGTCGGGGTCCCACAGGGTGATCTCGCCAGTCCGACCGAGCTCAGCCCACAGGCGGCAGCCGGTCTCGCGGGACGTGTTGTGGAGGACATAGAAATCCATGCCTTCGCGACGCCAGTGGTAAGAGAGCACATCGGGAGCGGACTTGGCGGTACCGGCTTGGCGGATCCGCACATCGGCCTCCACAGCCGCGCTTAGGCAGGCTTCTAGCGCGTCGATAGCCTGCGGGGTGATGCTCCGCGGGAGGCCCAGAAAGGCGGCGCCGTGCCAAGGAGCCTCCATGTCCATCGTAGCCGATACGGCGTCGCTCTGGGCCATCTGAAGGCTTAGCGCGAAGTCGTCACCGAAAAGGGCCCGCAAGCGCTGCTGCAACTCGGGATCCACGCCTCGCTCGGCGCTCTTGGTGGGCAGTGTGCCCGTGGCGAGCACCCGAGCGCCCTGGGCAACGAGGCGTTCGAGAGCATCCAAGGCCGTGAGCGAAAGGGTGGTAAGCGCCGGCAGTACCAGGACCCGGAAGCTCTCCCTTTCGACGCCCGAGTCGTCGGTGATGAAGATGAGGCCGTCGCGCACTCGCGCCCTTGCCAGCATCTCCTCGCTGACGAAATCGAAGTCGCGGTGGGCACGAAGGAGTGCTTCGCCCAGCATGTTGAAGTGGTCTTGGAGGTACTTGGCCGTCTCAGTGGCATGGGGCGACAGTTCGGCCCACATCGAGCGGATGGGGTAGAAGAAGGCGACGTCGGCGACGTGCGTGCCATTGGACAGCAGCGCCGCAAGTCGACCGATGTGGTCCGCGAAGGCGCGGTAGTAGGGCCAGAAGGGAGACTGGTAGAACTCGCCCGGCGGGCATTCCCACTTGCGGAAGCCCTGGATCGAATAGTAGAAGGCATGGGGAATAAAGAAATTGACACCCATGCAGGCTAGCCAGTCGCCCATCCACTTGAGAGTGCGCAGGTCGATGCTCCACTGGCTGCCGAGGCCAAAGCACTCGCAGTCGGTGCGGCTCTTGCCCAGCAGGTGTGCGGCGGAGGCGGCCAGCTTGGGCCCTGCGAGGTTGTTCAGGTGTCCACCCTGCTCGGGCCAGGTGAGCTCGCAGAGCTGGTCCACGCCGCCCCAGTGCATGTAGCGCATGATGCGGAACCAGTCGCCCTGTTGGCGAGCGTGTTCGATGAGCTCGCCTTCTTGCATGGGGTGGCCCATGAGCTTGATGCGACGGCGGTCGCACCAGCGGTAGATTTGTCCGAAGAAATTCTCGCTGTACAATTCAGTGACAACATCGTATACGTCGCAGCGGATGTGAGCTGTGGCAGGACCTAGGTCTTCGAACAGAGCGGGTAGAACAATCAGCAGGTCATAGCCCTTGCGCCAGCCAAACTCGCCGGGAAGCTCCGGCGTCCACGGGGCAGCGTCGCGAGCGTTGAAGTTCATGCTGGGCTCGTCGGTGAAGATGCCCTCGATGGTCGCCCCGAAGTCGTCTTCGAATCGTTGGGCATAGCGGTCGTGGCTGAGGGCGATGAAGCGTCGCACAGCGTCGCCGCTGAGGGTGTCAAGATAGCTGCCGAAGAAGGTACCCACCATGAAGCGACGGACGAAGACGTACACGACCCACTGACCCTCAGGCAAGTCAGTGGCCAGTTCTTGCCCGCGAAGGCCATCGTTAAGCAGCCGCGCCGTCTCGGGAAAACCCGAAGCCTGACCGTCCTCGAAGGGCACCGCGACAATGGCTACAAGCTTTTCGCCGTCGCCAATCTGAAGGTCGAGGTGCAACGCGCCACCCTGGACCTCAAGCCGCTGGGCAAGGAACAGTCCCGACATGCGATACTCGGGGTGGCCCTTGAAGACCTCGGCGTCGGCAGGGCCTGAGGGCCAGTTGTTTTCGTCGTAAAGAAAGGCCTTCATGCCGCGACGCCTGGCCTCGTCAATAGCCGCCTCTAGGTTGACCATCCACTCCTCGCTCATGTAGGGAGTGATCAGGCCGTGGCGCGGGTGCAGAACGAACCCGCCCACGCCTTGGCTGTCCATTTCGGCGACCTGCCACCGGGTCTCCTCGGGCGTCAATTCGTGATTCAGGAACCAAAAGGGTGCCACCCGTGCCAGCGACGGGGGATCAGCAAACAGCCTTTCCAACCTTTGCCGACTCATTGGGAAACCTCCTAACGAAGCTTGTATTTCTATCACTCAAAGATCAGCACAGGTCGGCTGGCAGCTCATGCTGCCCGGGCCGACTCAGGGTTCGAAGCCAGTGAAAAATCTCCGCAAAGCTGGATATAGCTCGCACCAGCGAGGATAGATCTTAGCATAGCGGGCAGCGAGGTGCGCGTCGGGTTCCCACAGAGAGGTCGTCTCTACGAGCTGTGCAGCTTCTGCCAGGCTGGCATATAGCCCAACGTCTATCGCTGCGGCCATGGCGGCGCCAAGCCCTGTGGCCTCTTCGAGGTAGCGGCAGGGAAGCAGCTCCTTGCCCAGGACCGAGGCCAGCACAGGCATCCAGAGGCGGCTCTTGGCGCCACCGCCGATGAGACGCAGCTCAGTCACAGGGCCAGCGGCATCCTCCACGGCGTCGAGGATCGAACGGAGTGCGAAGCTCACGCCCTCATAAACGCTACGGACCAGCTCGGCGCGGGTATGGCTCAAGGTCAGGCCCACCCAGCACCCGCGGGCGCGAGGGTCCCACAAGGGCGATCTCTCCCCCATCAGGTAGGGCAGGAAGAACAGACCACGGCAGCCAGATTCGGCTTGAGCCATCAGGGCCTCGACCTGCTCCCAGGAGGCCCGGCCGCCCGCGGCCGCCTCGGGCAGCAGTTCGCGGGCCACCCACTCGAAGGCCGAGCCGGCGGTCTGCATTGTGCCAAAGGCCGCGTAGATGCCCGGTTCGAGATGGCCCAGCACAAACAGGCGTCGGCGGTCGTCAAGCGGCACCGCGTCGCTGAGGGCGCCAATCCAGGCCGTGCCGCCAAGATAGGCATAGGCCGCTCCCGCGTGGGCGACCCCGGCGCCCGCGGTGGCGCAGGAGCCATCGCCACCACCGGCAACCACGGGCAGGCCCGCCGGCAACCCAAGGCGGGCAGCCCACTCGTCGCACAAGCCGCCGACGACCTCGGCGGAGCCCACTACTTCGGGCATCTTGCCCGCGTCGAGACCCGCGGCCTCGATGACTTCGCGCGACCACTCTCGCCGGGCCAGGTCATAGGCGCCGTAGAGGCTTGCGTCGGAGAAATCTGTGGTCGCCCAACGCGGAGGATCGGGAGCCGGGTCGATGAGCCGGGCGCGCAGCCAGTCTTTGCTTTGAAGGAAGACGTGGGCGCGCGAGTAAATGTGCGGCTCTTCGGCCGCCAACCACATAAGCTTGAGCAAAGGGTAGTGCGGGTCGAGCGGCTGGCCGGTGAGATCATAGTAGTAGTCCGCACCGAGGCGCTGAGCAAAGTCATCGGCGTAGGCTGCCGAACGGACGTCTGAATGGAGAATCGCCGGTCGCAGGACGCGCCCCTGGGCGTCAACGGCGACTACACCCATCATGTGGCCTGACAGCCCCAAGGACCGTATGCGCGACGCCATGTCGGCAGGCGCGTGGGCCTGCAACTCATCGAGAGCACCCGCGAGCGCGCTCAGCCAGTCCTCGGGATTCTGCTCGGCCCAACCGGGACGGGGATAGGATGTGGGATAGGGACGGGTGGTGGAGGCAACTACGTCGCCTGCAGCCGAGAAAAGACTTGTCTTCAGCCCGGTCGTACCAAGGTCAAAGGACAGAAGCAAATCATCGGGCAGAATCAACGCCACCCTTCGCCTAGCTCAACAGGTCGATGGCTCGACCGGTGCGCGCGGATTCGTAGCAAGCCGTGATGACTCTCTGACTCCAGATGCCCAACTCAGGGCCGATGGGCGGCTCCTGGCCGGAGGCGACGGCCCGACAGAAGGCATCGATGTGCGCCCGGTATATGTTGTCGACGGCGGGCGTGATGACCTGCTCCGATGGGCCCTCCGAACGGACCTGTGCTGCATCGTACCCCTTCTCCTCACCCTCGAAAATGGCGTGGATCTGGCCAATGGAGTCCTGGCCAATGGTGCCAAAGGTCCAGGCACCGCCACGGCTGCCGTAGAGCATCAACATATTCTGGGCGGCTGCGTCGGGGACGTTGAAAAGCGCATTGATGAGGCCCAAGGCACCGCTGTCCAGCTCCACGAGCACACCGGCCGTGTCTTCTGAGCGGTAGTCTTGAACCAGATTGCCCGTGAAGCAGCTTACGCGGGCGATGCGCTGGTCGAAAAGGAACTCGATGAGGTCGAGGCAGTGGTTACCCATGTCGATGAGCGCGCCGCCGCCACCGAGCTCGGGGTCCTGGCGAAAGGCACCTGGAATAGGTGGATACCAGCAGGTCAGCTCAGCCTTGCCCAGTACCGGTTTACCCATCCGGCCCTCGGCGATGGCCGCGCGGAGCCACTGATGACAGCTGTGGAAGCGCATCATGAAGTTGACGCCGAGCTTGACACCGGCATCGGCGCAGGCCTCCGCGGCCTGCTCGGCCAGTGCTACCGTCAAGGCCAGAGGCTTCTCGCACAGCACATGCTTGCCTGCACGCGCTGCCATTATCACATGCTCATGGTGCAGGTACGTGGGCGTGGCGATGTAGACCGCTTCGACCTCGGGGTCATCCACAATGTCCTGCTCATGCGTCGATACCTTGGCGATACCGTATTTTTTGCCCACGGCTTGGGCACGAACCTGATCCACGTCCTGCACTGCCACAAGCTCGGCCTCGGCCGAGGGCAGGAGGCCTTCCGGGATGGTGCGGCGGTCAGCAATACCTCCGCAGCCTATTACTCCCCACTTGACGGCCATACGAGACCCTCCTTGCCGTATTGCTGGGGCGGCTGGTGGTCCTGTGGCCGCGCGACTGAGACAACGGCAGGGCCTTGCGGCAGCTTTACACTCCGAACCTCTGCCCCCGCGAGCGCAATACCGCACACGGGGGCAGCCTCCGCCCCTCTAGGGGCACTCTTCGACATCGTGGTCCGGGTACCTCCAAGGGCCGGCCGCGCAGGTCCGCGGCCCCCACAGGCACAGCCCAGACACGACCGGCAGGGGGAGCGCCGATGTATCTTTGGGAAGCCGCCGCTCTGGTGAGAGTCACAGGCTCAGGAAGCGCAACAGGTTGCCTGACAGAATCCCTTTTGTTTCCACCTCGTTCAGTCCCAAGCCCATCAATAGCCGCCAGTCCATCGAAGCCCAGGGGAAGTCGCTGCCCCATACGACCCGATCGCAGCCATGTCGCTCGAGAATCCGCAGCACCAGGTCCCGCGGACACTGGTGCAGCGTGAAGGAAAGGTCGAAATAAACGTCCCTACCCGCGAGGTGTTGTAGAACCTCCCCCCAGCGATCGTAGCCGCCCAGGTGTCCGATAATCATCTTGACATCAGGCACAGCATCGTGAAGGCGAGCCAGCAGCTCGGGTGCGGTCCACAGCGGCGTGACATGAATCATTTCCTCGCCCCCGTGGATGAGAACGACAAGGCGATTGCCGATGAGACGAAACAGCTCCAGGCCCTCGGGCGAAAGCGGGTCGAAACCCTGGAAGTAGGGCTGCAGTTTCACGCCGCGCACGCCACCCGCTTGGAGACGGTCGATTTCGGCGGCGATCTCCTCGCGCGGCTGGCGCGAGTGCAGGGCGCCAAAGGGGATGATACGGTCATGGCTTACCAGCTCTAGCGCCCAGGTATTGATGACCTGGACATGCTCGGGCTTGGTGGCGACCTGGAGAGCGCAGGCGCGGGCCACGCCATGCTGGTCCATCTCCTCGATGACGCCGGCCAGGGTTGGCAGGCGCACGGGCTGTACGCCGTACGTCTCGCTTAGACGGGCCACGGCGCGCTCGGCCAAGTCGTCCGGAAAGATGTGCGCGTGGGCATCGATGACTGTCATGGACTGAATGCCTCCCAGTGGTCGCGGCGCTCCGGCAGGCTTTGCGACACGGAAGCCCCCGGAACGAGGTACGGGCTTAGCTCAATATGCAGCGGCGGATAGCTTCGCGCAAGTCCTCCGGATATGGGTTCGGCGCGAGCACGAGGTACCGGCCGTAATGGGCAGAAAAAGGAGCCACAATCCTGGGGAACCTGCCGCGAGAGACTTCGGGGGCCACAGATAGTCTTGGGGAAGGAGTGAAGGGGCTCTGTCCCCACTCCTGTCTCCAATGGCCTACGAACAATACGCCGTAGCGCATGGGAAGTGCCTGAAGCACGTGTAGGATCAAGACATCGCCATACGTTCGGAGGGTGCGACGTACTTGTCGATTCCGCACATCGAGTTCCCGTAGGAGCGGCAGTGCGACGGAGGACGGACGCTGTTGGGCCGAATCATCATCGAGGGTGAAAACGAAGATACAGTTTGAGATCGGCCTGGAGAAGATTAGGTTAGGATAGAGTGGCTGAGCCGTGCCCTTAGACGTAGCAGATCGCACGTGCGCCCTATACGATGGACCGCACGCCTGCCGTCCGCCCAGGGGCTTCAGTGGCCCAGCAGGTGCCCTCAGGTCCCACATTTGTCACGCGAGGTGAACCGGAACTATGCCAATGAACCTGTTGTTCATCATCGTGGACAGCTTCCGCAGGGACCATTGTGGGTACCACGGCAACGAGTGGATCAAGACCCCGTGTTTGGACCAGCTTGCTGCAGAGAGTGTGGTCTTCGAACGGGCGATGCCCGAGTCACTACCCACACTGCCCGTTCGGCGGGCTCTGCACACAGGGCTGCGCACCTTCCCCTTCCGTGACTGGCGCCTGGAGAAGGGCGACCACAATGTCACGGTTTGGGGCTGGCAGCGCATACCAGAAGAGCAGATCACGCTGGCCGAAGCCCTGCGCAAGGCGGGGTACACCACAGGGTTCGTCACCGACGCGTATCACCAGTTCAAGCCGTCGCGCAATTACCACCGCGGGTTCCAGAACTGGGTATGGGTTCGCGGTCAGGAGTGGGACCTGTGGCGCCCCCTGTCGTTGGCGACCGAAGCGGAGGTCGAGGCGCACCTACCGGAGTCGGGCGCGGGGCCGCGGGCCATGTTGCGCCAGTACCTGGCTAACGTCAGCGGGCGCGGTCGTGAAGAGGACTGGTTCGGCCCAAGCGTTTTCCATACGGCCATGGAGCTACTGAAGAACTACCGCAACCAGGAGCCCTCCTTCCTGCTGGTGGATAGCTTTGACCCGCACGAGCCTTGGGACCCGCCCCGGTGGTACCTAGAGCTCTACGATGACCCAGACTACGCGGGCCGGGACGTGATAACGCCTAGGTACGGCGAGACGAAATACCTCACAGAGGCCGAGCTGGGGCACCTGCGCGCTTAGTACGCAGGCGAGTGCACATGGTGGACCGCTGGATTGGTAACCTGCTGGAGAAGGTGGACGATCTAGGCCTGGCCGACAGCACCATGGTCATGCTTGTTTCGGACCACGGCCACGCTCTGGGCGAGCATGGCATCATCGGCAAGGTGCCAAGGTTCCTGTACCCGGAGCTGGTCGACATGCCGATGCTGATATGCCACCCAGAGGGGTATGGGGCGAGTGTGCGCGTGGACGAGTGGACGTACAACCTGGACCTGGTGAGTACGGCATACAGCGCGCTCGGCGTTGAGGCGCCAATGCGGCTGGACGGTATTGACCTGATGGCTCTGACGGAGGGAGCGCTGTCGGGACGGAGTTGGGTCACGACGGCTTTCAACGATTATGTTCACTATCGCGACCGGGAACGGGCTATGATCGTACGCAACGATGGGGGCGACGCACGCTTATTTGACTTGATAGAGGACCCAGATTGGCAGCACGACGTCGCGGAGGAAAAGCCGAACATGGTGGATGAGCTCTTCGCGCGGTGTCTTAGCGATGCCGGAGGAGACTTCCCGAGGTATGGCGACGTTCGGCAGAGCGACACGGGTGCCTGGTATGGGGTATGATGAGACCGCCCGGTCATCCAAGGGAGGACCGGGAGCTGTAGCTGCGAGTGACGTTCGTGAGGATCTGGTCCCGTTCTCGGGGGAATGTCCCGTGGCGGTGCACCAGGGAAAGCGTCGTGGCACAAACTCCAACAGGTTACGGAACCCGGATAAGGGAGGAGCACGATAAGATGTCAAGCGGCAAACTTGGCGTGGCGGTTGTTGGCCTGCACATGGGGCGCAGTCATTTTCTGGCTGCCATGGAGCACCCCCAAGCAGAGCTTGTCGCCCTGTGCGACACGGATGAGGCGCTGCTCTCGCAACAGCAGGAGGCCTTCAAAGTGCCTGTGGCGACCACCGACTGGAGGGAGCTGCTGGGACGAGACGATATTCAAATCGCCAGCATTTGCACCCCAGACTACCTGCACCGGGACATGGCAGTGGCCTTCCTGGAAGCGGGCAAGCATGTGCTGGTGGAGAAGCCAATGGCCCTGAACGTGGCGGAATGCGTGGACATGATCGAGGCGGCACGGGCGAGGAACCTGAAGCTAATGGTTGCCCACGTCTGCCGTTTCTACAGCTTCTTCCAGACGGCGAAGCAGTGGAGTGAAGATAGCACGCTGGGCGATGTGTACTACGTGGAGACGAGTTATCTGCACAACTACGAGGACATCCCAGGCACGGGTGGCTGGCGGTATGATCCGGAGAAGCGCCATCCGCTGGTGGGAGGCGGTTGCCACGCCATCGACCTGGCGCGGTGGATCGCGGGCGACGCCGAGGAAGTACACGCCTACGGGAATCACTACAACATCCCGCAGCAGAAGTGGGAGGACCTGATCAACATCGGCGTGAAGTTCCAGTCGGGTGCTGTGGGGCGCATTCTAAATTCCTCGGGCTGCCAGCGGCCGTACAACATTGATCTGCAGGTGTGGGGAACCAAGGGTACGCTACAAGGCGATAACACGTCCGACACGGCCCTGCTTTGCCTGCGCCAGGTGGACCGCAAGCGCTGGCTGACGTTGCCCAAGCCCTCTATGGCGAAGGCTGTGGCGAGTGAGCTGGGTCACTTCATCGACTGTGTGCTCAACGACCGGACGCCGCTCATCGACGGCGTTGATGGCGCGAAGACTGTGGCGCTAGCCTGGGCCGCTATCGAGTCGATGGCCACGGGCCAATCGGTGAAGTGTCGGAACGACTTCTGAAGCCCGGCGACAGCAAGCAGTCAGGCCGAAGGCGCCGGGGTGTGCGCCCTCGGTAAGGCCAGCAGAGGGAGACGAGCGCTGGGCAGGCGGTCGGGGTGTGGTGACAGTGAGCCAGACGATCTCGCGGCGTAGAGTAGGAGGAATAGGAGAATATGGAGTACAGGACTTACGGCAAGACCGGTAAGCAAGTATCGTTGCTCAGCTTTGGGGCCATGCGTCTTCCTCAGGATGACGACGAGGCCGTGGCAATCATGAAGCGGGCGCTCGATTTGGGCGTCAACCTGATCGACACAGCGCTGGCCTACGGCGACGGCAGGAGTGAGCGACTGGTGGGACGCGCTGTCAAGGGACGACGCGACCAGGTGTACCTTTCGACTAAGAATCCCCTGCAGGACGACACCGCTGCGGGCTGGCGCAGACGTCTTGAGCAGTCGCTAAGCAATCTGGATGTGGACTACATAGACTTCTACGTTCTCATCCACGACGTGCGGTTGGAAAAGTTCAACACCAGCTTCAGGAATCCAGGCCAAGGCTTGGAGGAGGCTCTCAAGGCGCGGGAGGAGGGGCTCATCCGCCACTTTACCTTTTCGAGTCACGATTCGCCTGAGAACATTCGCACGCTCATCGATACTGAGCTGTTCGAAGGGATAATTGTCCAGTACAACCTGCTCGACCGGCGCAACGAGGAGGTTATCGCGTATGCCCATGAGCGGGGCCTAGGCGTGCAGATTATGGGCCCGGTCGGCGGAGGACGCTTGGGCATGCGCTCGGAGCGGCTGGAAGGCGTCGTGTCGGGCGCCTGCTCGACGGCCGAGATAGCCCTAAGGTTCGTCATGGCCAATCCAAACGTTACAACGGTCATGTCGGGCATGAGCACGATGCAACAGGTGGAGGAAAACTGCGCGACGGCCAACGAGGCCGGGCCACTACCGGAAGAGGAACGGGCCGCCGTGGTTGAGCTGCTGGAGCAGAACAAGGAGCTGGCACGTCTGTACTGCACGGGCTGCGCCTACTGTATGCCCTGTCCCCAGGGCGTGGGTATCCCGCAATGCTTCGAGGCAATGATATACCACAAGGTCTGGGGTCTGACGCAACTGGCTCGCCGACGGTACCGAGGCATCCAGCATGGGCGAGTAACCTGGCAGGAACAGGTGGTCAAGGCGGCTGACGCGTGTATCGAATGCGGGCAGTGCGAGGAAAAGTGCCCTCAGAACATCCCGATCATCGAACAGCTCAAGGAAACCCACAGCGCTCTGGCAAGCGACGACTGAGGAAGTGCCAAGCAAGGCGGAAGCGTTGTCCGGGCCAAGGCTAGGACTTCGCTGATTGCTCTAGAGGAGCCGCTCAACCATGATCCAGGGAGCCGTGCTGACCTGTTGGCTGGTCTTGGGAGTGGGCGCCCAGCCCCCGATTCTGCAGAACCCCGGCTTCGAGACTCTTGCTACGACCGATGCGCCCAAGGCGTGGCAGTTCGTTGACTATGGGACGGGATCGACGGGAAGGCTCGTGCAGCCAGGCGCTCAAGGCACCCAGCACTGTGTTAGCATTACGGCTGCGAACACCCAGCAGCGGGGAGCGTGGCAGCAGAAGCTGGCCTTCGAGGCCGGCCAGGTCCTGCGAGTACGCGTGTCCTATCGCACGGCTCTCAAGAGCGGTTCGCCGGGCGCAGCGGTGCGCGTGACTTGGTTGCGGAAGACCGCCGGGTGGGACTTCATTGGCGACAGGACCCAGGCGCTAGCGCCGGCCGCGGACTGGCACTCAGATGAGCTGGTATTTCTGGCGCCGCCCAAGACCCATGCTGCGGCGGTTGAGCTGTTCAACTTTTGGGGCGAAGGCACCGTGTGGTTCGACGAGGTGCAGGCCGCAATCCTCAGCGACGAGGAAAAACTGGAGCTTTTGCGCGCTCAGTTGGACCGGCCGCCGTCTCCCTCGCAGTACGAGTACACGCCCGAAGACGGGATGGTAGTAGGTATCAACCCGCCGGCCTTTGTGTGGGTACCGATGGGGGCGTTGCGCTATGCCGTGCAGTGGGCGCAGGACAAGTCCTTCGCACACCCTCAGACCGTACGCGAGCTCGAGCTGAGCATCTTCACGCCCGGCCACGTGCTGAAACCGGGCAAGTGGTGGTGGCGCTACGGGGTGGAGGTGAGGGACCAAATTGCTTGGAGCAAACCCCGACAGTTCACGATACCCGAAGACGCACCAGAACTTCCCTTTGAGCTACCGGCCTTGGTGGCGAACCTGCCCGAGGGCCATCCACGGCTGTGGGTGCGAGCCGAGGAACTTGAGGAATGGCGCGCGTCGGTTAGAACGAACCCTGTGTTTCAGCGGGTGCTGGCGGACGCCGACAAACAGGCGGGCCTCGACACGGGTAGTATTCCTGAGCCGTGCGCCTACACCGAGGAAGAGAAGCAGAAGAGCGCCGCATGGGTGAAGCACTGGAGCGAAATGCGCAACCAGGCCACCGCTGCCGGACACCGAGCCTGGATGCTGGGCCTAGCCTACCTCGGGACCGGCGAGGACAAGTATGCGCAGGCTGGCAAGCGGTGGTTGCTGCACGTCTGCTCTTGGGACCCGGCGGGCACAACGTCGCTGAAGTACAACGACGAAGCCGGCATGCCTCTGGTGTATTCGATACCGCGCGCCTACGACTGGCTGTATCCTGCCCTGACAGAGGAGGAGCGGCAGAGAGTGCGCGAGGCTTATGCGGTCCGCGGAGCGGAGGCCTTCCGGGTGCTGCGGAACATGCCCTTCCATTCGAACCCGTATTCCAGCCACCCCGGGCGCTGGATCAACTTCCTGGGCGAGGGTGCGACGTGCTTCCACGGAGAGATTCCCGAAGCCGCCGAATGGTTGAGCTACATCCTGCAGTGCTACCGGGCTGTCTACCCCGCCTGGGGGCGCGACGACGGTGGCTGGGCCGAGGGGCCCAACTACTGGAAGTGGTACATTCTGTACAGCTTCACGTGGATGGACGTGGCACGCCGCGCCCTAGGCTTCCACGTCGAGCGACGACCCTTCTTTCGGAATACGGGGTACTTCAAGCTCTACAGCAACCCGCCCGGCAGCGGTATGTCACCCTTTGGCGACTCGGCCAGCGAGTCGCGCCCGGACTCGATCGATAAGACAATAATGTGGCACTTTGGGGAACTTTTCGGAGAGCCAGCCTTCAAGTGGTTCGCTCAGCAGATCAAAGGCGGCCTTAGCTATCCACTGCACGATCTTTTCTGGAGCACGAACAAAGTGGCCGCGGCGCCGCCAGTGAATCTACCCGATGCACGCCTCTTCCCCGCCATCGGGCTGGCGGCGATGCACTCCGCTCTGGAAGACCCGGCGAGCGACGTGATGGTGCTGCTCAAGTCAAGCCCCTATGGGAGCATCAGCCACAGCCATGCAGACCAGAACGCCTTCTACCTGCAGGCAGGAGGCGAGCCTCTGTTTATCGACTCGGGTTGGTATCCGTGGTACTCAAGTCCACACCACGACCAGTGGACGCGCGAGACCAAGGCGCACAACTGCGTGACTTACGACGGCGGGCAGAGCCAGGCGAAGCGACTGAGAAGCGCAAACGGGCGGATTACAGACTTTGCAACGACGCCGGCCTTCCACTATGCGGTGGGAGATGCCACGCCAGCCTACCAGGGGGCGGTGAAGCATTTCGTGCGACGCGTGCTTTTCGCGCGCCCGGACATCGTGTTCGTCTTCGACGACCTGACCTCAGAGAAACCGCGTCGGTGGGAATGGTGGCTGCACGCTCTGCAACCCATGACTGTCGAGGAGGCCGCCCAGGCCGTGTCAGCGGCGTCGGGCACGGCGCGTGCTCGCTGTAGCCTGGTGTGGCCTCAAGGCCTGTCTTTCAAACAGACGACCGGCTTTGAACCACCACCGGAGAATGACAAGGCAGACCAGTCGCATTGCGTGGCGACCGTCGCCCAGCCGTCGGCCGAGCAGTTCTTTCTCGCGGCAATATCTGTTGCGTGGGGTGAGCTGACGCCACTGTCGGCCACACTCAACCGCGGCTCAAATTATCTTGCCGCTAAGGTACGGTTGGGAGAGGGCGAGGTTGTAGCGACCTTCCGAACCGCGCCGGGCGAGATTCGCGCCGGACGCCTGCACGCCGACGCGGCGGTGTTAGCGGCACGTTATGACGCAGCAGGCAAGCTGGTTGCTAGCTTTACGGACAAGGCTAACGCCGTAAGCAACGGCGACAGTGTAATCCTGGCGAGCACCGAACCCGGTGCCTACTCGCTGCGGGTGGTGGGAGAGCTAACGATCGTGACAGCTCAGGCTGCGCGAGACTTCGAGCTGACCGTACGTCAAAAGGAGTGCCCGAGGCGGGTGCTGCTGAACGATCGAGAGGCACCGGCTGGATGTTGGCACTGGGAGGAAGGGAAGCTGGTGCTGCAGCTGACAGCAGGGGACCATATTGTGGTCATTTCGCCGAGGCGCGAGATCAAGCCACCCGGGCCGACGGCGGACCTGCCGTTGGTGGTTGAGGGCCAGAGGGTCGCTGGGCTCAAGGGCTGGCGCGACTACGAGTCCTTCGCTGCGGAGGGCAGGGCGCCGGGCGACGAGCCCCTATTGGCGCGCGTGCGGGTCCAAGGGCGCGATGGGCGCTGTCCCGACCCTGAGAACCTGTCGCTGCGGGTGGCCGATATGCTTATAACGCGCTGGCGGGCGTCTAGAGGGGATTTGGTGTCAAGAGAACGCATACCCTTCCCACCAGGCGCGTCGATCGCGCTGCGGGTTGTTGGGCCGGGGGCCGAGCACCGGGTCAGCGGCATCGCGCTAGAGAAGGTGCTGCGTCCGACGGTGCCTATCCGCGTGGAGGCGATGCCCGAAGACGGCATCGTGGTTGAAGCCGAGGACTTCGTCGATGAAGGTCTTGGGAGGGTTGAAGTAAGCCGCGGCCAGCACGCCGATCAACATGGCGGTGCATCTCTGTACAACAACGCGGGCGATGGGCACTGGCTGGAGTGGGAAGTTGATGTGCCCACCAGCAGCGACTACGACCTCTTTGTGCGGGCGGCCTGCGACATGCCCTATTCGCTGCGAGAGCTGCGAGTTGACGGTGAGCTGCTAGCCCAGGCCTACTCGTTGCTGCGCTTCCCAAACACCGGCGGCTGGGGTCACGAAGCCAGCGAGTGGTGGGCCTTCCAAGTGGCCGGCGGCAGTGGCGAACAACTGCCTCCCCTGCGACTCTCCGCAGGCAAGCACCGCTTACGCTTGACAGGACTTGACTCCAACCACCTCAACCTCGATTATCTCGTCTTGCGGCCGAGGTGAAGAACAGCGAGTCGCATGGGGCCCCTTCACCGCGCCGTCGGACCCGCCCGACTTCTCGGGCCCGGAAGGACTGACTTGAATGACTTGTACGCCTCGCGATGACCGGAATCGGGTGCTCGAACCCCTGTCGGCAGGTGATATTGTGTTGTGCGACTTCGACGGCACGATCACCTATGAAGACACAGGTATAGCGGTGATTAACGCCATCGATGATCCTCGCGGTTGGGAGTTCGAAATGAAATGGCGCCGCGGTGAAATCGACTCGCGCGAGTGCCTGCGCGAGCAATGGGCGCTGATGGACTGGGGGCCCGAGCGCTTTGCCCGGTTTCTCAGTGAAATAGAACTTGATGCGTCCTTCAAGGACCTGTGGGAACTCGTAAGAGAACGCAACGCTCGGCTTCTGATACTTAGCGACGGTCTGGATCTGTATCTCGACCCAATGATGGCGCGTCTGGGGTTCGAGGTGTGTGACGGCGAGCGAGTCATGGATGACGACTTCGGATCATGTGTGCCGCGTTTCGTCAATCACGCTTACTTTCGAGACAATCGAGTGACGATCGAGTTTCCGCACAGTAGTGACGACTGCGACCAATGTGGGAACTGCAAGCTGGCTCACCTGCGGCGACTGCGTCCGCACTTCCGACGTATCATCTATGTGGGAGACGGATACTCGGACCAATGTGTAGCGCGCTACGTGGACGTCGTCTTCGCTAAAAGCCACCTGGCTGAGATCCTTGACCGGGAGGGCCTGAGGTATTGGCCCTTCGAGCACCTGGCAGACGTAGCTGCACTGCTCGACGATGACTGTCCGCCTTCTTACAAGATCCTGGACCATACGGCTGACTACGCGATTCGTGCGTGGGGCCGCAACCTAGGGGAGCTAATCGCCAACGCGGCGGCGGGAATGATCTCGTTAATGATCGAGAGGGAGGGAGTGGTGCCCACCGAGACGCGCGAGATTGAGGCGGAGGCGGAAAGCTCGGCGGTGCTGGTGCACCACTGTCTTCGGGAGCTGCTGCACCTGGCCGAGGACGGGCTGATGCCCCTGTCGGTGACGGCGACTGCCTGCGAAGATCCGCCAAGGGCCAAGCTCACGGCTCAAGTCGTGCCCGTGGGAAAAATCCGCGACCGCCTGCTGAGCGAGGTGAAGGCCGTAACGTACCATAACCTAGAGTTGCGCCGCGAGGGAGACTGGCTCGTTATGGACCTCGTCTTCGACACGTGAGGGATAAGCCGATGCTATCGTCACAGGTAGAGTCACTACCGCGTAGGACCTTGGCCCGCGAGGTAAGCCTGAGCGCCCCGGGTGCTATGACAGGCTGCATGATTGAGGTGCGGTTGTCGTCCTCCACAGAGGGCCTAGCCCTTGTGCGCTCAGACACGGGCGTCCGCACGGCAGTCGAGCCGGAAGCTTGCGGCCTGGGGGAGAGCTGGAGCGTTATTGGCCGGGGCTACGGTGAGGTGCGGCTGATTGAGCACCTGCTGGCGGCTCTGGCAGCCGCCGGAATCACCGATGCGACGATTGGGGTCAGCGGTGTCGAGGTGCCGCTGGTGGGCGGCAGCGCAAAGGTATGGGCCGAACTGGTTGCCTCTGCGGGCGTCGAGGCGCTGGATGGCGAAGTGGAACCCCTGGCCGTCAGGCGGCCTGTAGTGGTTATGAATCAGGAGCGTAGGCAAACGCTGGCTGCTTTCCCGTATCCACGGTGGCGGCTTGTGTACATACTGGACTGGTCGCACCCACTAGTGGGGCTGCAGGTGGCGCGGTTTGAGGTCGGTCGTGACGACTTTACGGCCGAGTTGGGGCCGGCGAGGACCTTTGCCCTGGCGGCAGAGGCTCAGGCTGCACGGGAGCACGGCCTTTACGCCGCGGGCAGCGAGGAGAACCTGGTGGTGGTTTACGATGACCGGCTCTCGGCGGCTCTGTTCGCGCCAAATGCCTTCGCGCGCCACAAGACCACGGATCTGCTGGGCGACCTCTACCTGTTGGGCCGGCCGATGGCAGGGCTGGTGGTTGCCTACAACTCGGGCCACGCGCTGAACCACCGACTGGTTGCAACACTATCGGCCCATGCGAGAGAGGAAGAGAAATAAGTGCACCGGGTCCAGCAGCCGCTTTGTAGTGACGTGATCGGCCACAGGCGAGGCGTGGGGCCTGTGGGGCGAGGTGGCAAGCCTCCGCGCGTATCTGACGGAACTGAGCAACGGGCTATTTGCCTTCGCCGTAGTCCTGAGTTTCACCAGCGGTGCGGTAGGTAGCCTAAAGGTGGACAGTCTTGAGCAGTGGCAACACCTCCAGGAGTGTGTATCCATCACTGACGAGGGCGAGTTTCGTGCTGATGCGGGACATGACGCACGTGGAGTACTAGAAACGGTTTCAAAACTAGCCTGGATAATGCATGAAGGTGAGGATCGTCGGAGAGGCGTGGAATAGGCTTTCAGTTAAGGAGATGGCTTATCCCACGGGAGCTCTCCGAGGATGACACAGTGTTCTAGGTTCGATTTTGGTTTGCTTCGCCGGCGGAAGGTTTCGATACGCTTCGATGGTGGCAAGTGGCAAGCTCAGCAGCGACGGTGGCCTTCTGGTCGCCCAGCTCGACCGCCTCTTCGGTCTCACCGAGCGCCTGTCTGTGAGACCGCCGCCAGCGAGGGAAGGTTCGCCAGTGCGTCCACAACTTCCTGCGCCAGCGCCTCTATCAGATCGCCTACGGCTGCGCCCCGGAGACCGGCAGCGACCTGGCTTCCCAGCCGACCCTCTCGCGCTTCGAGAAGTCCGTGTCGCGCGCCAAGCTTTATCGGATGAGCCAGGGCCAGGTATTCATCGACCTGTTCGTGGAGGGCGACGGGCAGGCGCTGGATGAGATCATCCTCGACCTGGTGGACACCACCGATGACCCGCTCCACGGCTAGAAGGAGTTGTCTTCCACGGCTACTACGACACGTACTGTTATCTGCTCATGCTCCTCTTCGCCCAGGCCGACGGGGACGCACTGGCCGCGGTGCTGCGGCCGGGCAATGTTCACGCCGGCCATGGCTCGGTGAAACTGCTCAAGCGCATCGTGGTGCGGCTGCGGGAAGCCTGGCCCGAGGTACGCCTCACGGTGCGCCACTGCCACGACCTCAGCTACGCCGCCGGCAGGTAGACCCACGAGCGCCGGGTGGTGGGGAAGGCGGAGGTTCCACCAAAGGGCAACGACTCGCGCTTCGTCGTCACCTCGCGCGATGACCTCTCCGCCGATCGCGGCGATTGCGACTGGTGAAGATGGGCGTGCAGGTGTTGATCTAGCTGAGGAGGGCGTCGGCTTCGTGCTGTTCAAGCACGTCAGTCTTCTGTTGATCCACTCTCTGGTCCTCCTGGAGGGTGTTTACTACCGAGAAGAGCACTTCTCGGATCGCAGGCCAAAGAAGTAGTCAAGCAGTTTGCGGTAGTAAATCCATGGTTGCTCCCCGCCCTGCCTTCCCATGTTCGCCTCCTCTCAGGCAGCTCTGCGATGTCTCATGTTGTCCGTCCAGATGTTTCCTTCGGCCACCCGACTACGTCGGGATAGAGGCCTTCTCACTGGGCAACAGGCGATCCGCAAGAGACTCTCCGATGGCTACAGGTTGCACAACAACCTCGGCTGCCAAACTACGTGGCACCGAGAGCGACAACGTGGCACTTCATGAAGAGCTTCTCAGCATCGTCTGCCCAGCCCGTGTGGATTCCCCAGACTGTTGACTCGTGTTCCCCCCGTGCTCCCTGCCATCAATGGTGTGGAAGGCTTGATAGCATTGACTGCCGGTCAATCTCCGGAGGGCGGTTTCAGCCCTAAGGGGGCAGGTGGTAGGTGCATGGAGGAAGAAGGTCTTTCAGCATTGACTGCAAGTTAATCTTCTCTGTGGTTGCGGTCCCGCCCCAAGTATCGAGTTCCCACAGAACGGCTACCCACTTGCGCGAGCCCACCGTGAGCCACCAACGGTCCCTAACTGTTGTTCTCAGGGCCTGCCAGACTTGCGGGGGGGCGAAGGTGCCATTTCCCCCAAGACAGCACTTGGCACAGCCCCTCTCGAACGGAGGTGTGCTTCTTCAGTGCTCTGCCAAGCTGGAGCTGACGCGACCTGGGCACGGGCCCGCCACGGCCCTGGCTTGACCAGCGCAGATCAAGGCCGGTTCTGCGTAGGCCCTCAAGCGTGTCGTGGATCGCCTTTCGGTGCCCCGCTATTGCCATGTAGATCTTGGTTACCTGGGCTGAGGAGGCAACACCCCGAGTGAGCGATAGCTTCCAGATGTCCTTCTTAAGATCGGCAGCTCGGTTGGTGACGATCCACTTCACCTCGCAAGCCATACGGAGCTCGCCACAGTTCGACTCCACGCCGATGTCATGAGCGACAGGCCTGCCTCCCGGCGTTGCTCCACAGAAGCAGGAGCTATTAACCCCACGGGGCCGGGTACTCGGCAGACACACTGGCAGCCAGGCTGGGGGCGGCAATCATCAGCCCGCGTAGCAACGAGCTACGGACATAGTCTTCACTGACGTACTCGCCCGACGTAGCGATGATCTCTGACATCAACGTTGCCTTCAGGTTCACGAAGGCTCTGCACATCCATTCGGTGTCCCCCAAAGGCACTTGATCGGTGTCTCCTAAAGGCACTTCCGCCTCCTTCCGGCATACCTCTATACACAGTGTGCGCGCCTGTGAGATGTTAGCCAACCTAAGCTGTCTACGCTCCCTGGCTCGACCACGCCTCCAGGACCAGGCGGCGGGTACGGTATTCGTCGAACTGCTTCTCTTCTTTCTCCTTGAGCCCCTGGAAGGTCTCGCTCGGGAAGTCCTCGGCCGGTTTGTCGGGAAGTAGGTGCGCCCCCGAACAACTCGGGTCCTCCCACGGGTCCAGGATGTCTTCCAGCTCCCGCTCGCTCAGGCCGTGCGGGTCCAGGATGTACCGCAGTTGCTTGCGCGTCAGGCCGTAGAGCCTCGCGTAGTAGGCGTCCAGCTCCGCCCGCAGCGCCGCGCGTAGTAGTACACCGTCCCCGGGACGGGAACTCGTGGGGGAGACTCCGCCACGGGCAGCCCGTGCGACTGAAAGAGGGCGTTGATCACCTCGCGGATGTCAACGCTGTGCGGTCTGCCGCCGGGCTTGGCCGGTGAGATCAGCGGCCCAATCAGCGCCCACTGGGCATCCGTCAGCTCACTGGGATACGGATCGCGTTTCCGAGTTAGCGTCGGATCGGGCTTCTTGGTAGCTGCCAAGGTTGCGTTTTATGCTCCCTCCAAGGCTCGCCCAACCCCAGCATAGCACAAATTGGACTTCTCACATACGCTCCTATGCTTTAGGAGCATTCTTGTAGCCTTTGCGCCTGCCGTGCCGGCCGCGCGTGCTGGGCGTTACTTCAGGGTCACCTGTGGTGGTGTGCCTGCGTCGAGCATCCTCTCTACACGCCGGAAGAAGTCCTGGAGCTTCTGGCCCTCAAGAAGCACTCGGCACGCTGCCTCCGTGGCACTAATCCGGTCGGTTATCTCCGCCTCCGCTATCTGGGGCCCGGGGAGGGTACTGCCGTGACGAGAGGGTTCGCGGATTATCACCCTTTGCTTCTCTCTGAGCCCAAGGTTAGTGCCCTGATTGATCACGACGCTCTGTTGTTCCCGCTCGATCATGGTCACTATGATGCGGATAGGATGCTCCAGTACGGCCTCGACTAGACTCATTGCAAGTCTAGGCAAAGCCCGAGAGCAGAACACAAAGGGTTTGACCTATCCCCCTGAAATCAGACCGGGTGGAGGTAGAGGATCCGAGTAGAATAGGGTTTTGAAGGAGGGTCCTCTCATGAAGAGCAGGCGGTACAGCGAGGAGCAGATTGTGCGCATTCTGGGGGAGATCGGCAGTGGCAGGTCGGTGGCGGAGACGGCGCGGCAGTACGGGGTGGCGGAGGCCACCATCTACCGGTGGAGGGAGAAGTTCGGCGGGATGCAGGTGTCGGAGGTGAGGCGCCTGAGGGAGCTAGAGGCGGAGAATGCCCGCTTGCGGCGGATCGTGGCGCAGCAGGCGATGGAC